>CAYTSL010000078.1:0-7951 GCA_964440415.1 uncultured Flavobacteriaceae bacterium | reverse complement strand
GCAGTTTTAAACTTACAAGAAGCCAATCGTTTAGCTCAATTGCCTATAAATTGCATGGAAACAGAATATCCCAATAGGTTAGGACAAACTTTGGGAGACTCCACATACTTGAAATCACCAAAAGAATTACATCCTGCTTTCTATGGATGTTTTGATTGGCATTCGGCTGTTCATGGTCATTGGAGTTTGGTAAGTTTGTTGAAGCAATTTCCGGAGCTTAATAATGCTACTCAAATTAAAACGAAACTACTTCAGACCATATCAAAAGAAAATATTGAAATTGAAATTGCCTATTTTGATGATAAGCATAATGCTACTTTTGAACGAACCTATGGTTGGGCTTGGTTACTAAAACTTGCTGAAGAGTTACATACTTGGAATGACCCAATTGCAAAAGAATTAACAGCAAACCTTCAACCTCTTACTGATTTAATAATTGAGAAGTATATAGAGTTTTTACCTAAATTGAATTATCCTATTCGCGTTGGTGAACATCCAAATACAGCCTTCGGATTAAGCTTTGCCTGGGATTATGCTAATACAGTTGGTAATGAAGATTTAAAAATATTAGTTGAAAATACAGCTAAAGAATTTTATTTAAATGATTCTGAATGTCCATTAGAATGGGAACCTAGTGGATTTGATTTTTTGTCACCTTGTTTAGAAGAAGCGGCGATTATGAAACGTGTTCTTAACTTATCAGAGTTTAAGAGATGGTTTAGTGCATTTTTACCGCAAGCATTAGATAAGAGCTTTACTCTTGAAACTGGAAAGGTATCAGATCGAACAGATGGAAAACTAGTTCATTTAGATGGTGTCAACTTTTCCAGAGCGTGGAGTTTAAATAAAATTTCGGAAGGCATTCCAGAATATTTACATTTAAAAATAATTGCAAATAGTCATATAAATTATTCTTTACCAAGTATTGTTGATGATAATTATGAAGGTGGTCATTGGTTAGGGAGTTTTGCTATTTATGCACTGAACTCCTCAAAATAGGTAATTGCTAATAGAGAAGATTAATTCTCGTTTTTTTCTTTTTCTTCCACGGCCTTTAAGTTGGAGTCAACTGGCTCGAAGTTTTGCGGTAACATAACATCCATCATTTTTTTATGCTCGTTAGTTTCATAAAACTCCCTTACAGCTCTTGGGTCCATGTCACCCGCAATATATAGAATAATGTTCTCGGTGCCATGATTGTGATAAGCGATGAAATCTGTTGCTATATTATCCCTTACTTTCATTGATACTATTTTCAACGAATCGTTAGTAATCACCCTTTGAAGGTCTTTAAAACGACGTCTAAAAAGTCCTCTAATTTCTATCTTTAAAAGCTCATTTTGATTTAAATCGGTTTGATTTACTTTAATGTATCGCAAATCGGTTACATCTAATAACAAGTTTCTTGTGTATGGAGATAAACTATCCATAACATTCTCTTTAAATTTTGGTAATTGATAGGCTGCAACCTTCTTGCTTTCTTTATAACGATCATAAAATTTTGGCACAGTATGATAACCAGCACAATTAGTAAGAAAAATTAAGGTAAAAACGTAAAGAAACTTTTTCATTTTAGGTACTTTATTTAACAAACTTACAAAAAAGAATTTATTAATTGCACGCTGCCCAAATAGTATCATTAGGTAAGGTAGCAGTTATTAAAATCTGTTCTTTTTTAACTGGATGAATAAACTCAATTCTTCTGGCATGCAAACAAATTCCTCCATCCCTATTACTTCTATCAAAACCATATTTTAAATCACCTTTAATAGGACTTCCCATTTTTGATAGTTGAGCTCTTATTTGATGATGTCTACCAGTTTCTAAATTGATTTCCAAAAGACTATAATTATCCAATTCCTTAATAACCTTATAATTCAGAACTCCTTTTTTACTACCAGGAGTTTCTCTATCAAAAACTGATGTTTTGTTATTTTTTGGATTCTTTATTAGCCAATTTATAAGCTTATCTTCTTTTTTTAAAATCGGATTTTTTACAATAGCCCAATAAGTTTTTTGAATTTGTTTATTTGCAAACAAAAAATTTAATCTGGATAGCGCTTTAGATGTTTTAGCAAAAACAACAATGCCTGTAGTAGGACGATCAATTCTATGAACAACGCCTAAAAAGACATTTCCAGATTTATTATAAGTCTCTTTGAGGTATTCTTTTACAATCTCACTTAAAGCCTTATCGCCAGTTTTATCTCCTTGAACAATATCTCCGGCTCGTTTGTTTAGTACAATTATATGATTGTCTTCAAAAAGAATTTGAAGATTAGATTTATTTGATAAAATTTTAACAGCCACTAATATTGTTCTTCGTCAGAAGGAAAGTCTAAATTCTTAACGTCTTTGATATATTTTTCAAAAGCACTCGTCATGGAGGTATAAAGATCTAAATATCTACGCAAAAAACGAGGATTGAATTCATGGGTCATTCCAAGCATGTCATGGGTAACTAAAACTTGTCCATCAACACCATTTCCTGCCCCAATACCAATAACAGGAATGGTCACACTTTCAGCCACTTCTTTAGCTAATTTTGCTGGAATTTTTTCTAGTACAATGGCAAAACACCCTGCTCTTTCTAACATAATTGCGTCCTCTTTAAGTAGTTTCGCTTCTTGCTCCTCTTTAGCTCTAACCGTGTAAGTTCCAAATTTGTAAATTGATTGAGGTGTTAGCCCCAAATGACCCATAACAGGAATTCCTGCGTTTAAAATTCTTCTTATTGATTCTCTTATCTCTTTTCCACCTTCCATTTTAACAGCATGAGCACCACTTTCTTTCATAATCCTAATTGCCGATCGCAAAGCTTCTTTTGGATCACTTTGATAGGTTCCAAAAGGTAAATCAACTACAACTAAAGCTCTCTCTATGCCGCGTATAACAGAAGAAGCATGATATATCATTTGGTCTAAAGTTATTGGCAATGTAGTTTCATGTCCAGCCATAACATTACTGGCAGAGTCGCCAACCAAAATCACATCAATACCAGAACCGTCAACGATTTTTGCCATGGTGTAATCGTATGCAGTAAGCATCGATATTTTTTCACCATTACTTTTCATATCTACTAAAGACTTTGTGGTTATTCTTTTATATTCCTTATTAACTGCAGACATAACTTGGTATTTGATTTTATAGATGTAAATGTAAGCAAATAAGTAAATATTGCTAAATTTTCTTTAATTCACTTTTTTTACTAAAATCTTGACTTAAATTGTATACAAAATAGGTTTTTGTGGTATTAATCCTATATTTTTAATATCTTTGAATAGATTAGTAGCGTGACTTAAATTAAATTTATGAGGCGCTTTTGGCCGACAAGTTTACTTGTCATTTTTATTTTAATAGGTCAGTTATGTTTAGCTCAAGAAAGCTTTAGTGCAAGAAGTATTGGTAAAAGCTATGATGTTAGACGTATTGACTTTACCGACTTATCTCGTGAAACTCTTCCCTCACAAGTGTCTACTCATGTCTTTAAATTAGCAAATTTTAATTCTGATTCTCTAGGTTCTAATGGCGTTACAATAACCAATTCTATTGAACAAGATTCAAACCTAGAAACATTTTATGTCCTTACAGATTACGATTATGAAACAACTTTGTTAGATAAGATTACCAATAAATCCGGACTAAATAATCTGGCTTTAGCTATGTTTAGCTCTGCTTATAAATTTAATTTTAAAGATCTGGCGGAACCGGATTTTTTGTATGTATACTCTTCATTTTATAAAAAATTAAAAGAGGTAAATCTAAATTATGAGTCAAAGCAATTATCTGGAAAGTTTAAAGATGATGTTAATAGATTAGGCACAGATATTAGTGCTGCAGGATTTTTGTATAGAAACGGAACTCACTTTGCTTCAAAGGCAAGTTATGGAGGGCATTTTATTTTAAGAAATAGAATTAAAAGGGATGCATTTAAATATTCGTCCCTATCAACAGAAGAATTTGCTGAAAAAATAAAAAAAACCATTAAAGAGAAAAATTTTAGTGAGGAATTAGCCGTAAATATCAATCCAAATAAAATAGATATAGGAAATTCTGAAAGTTTTACAATTGGAGGTAACAAAACAATAAAGAATTATGAGGAATGGATAAATACGGTTGATTCAAATCCTGAGTTAATAGGTATTGAACTTGTAAGGATTACAAAATTATTAAATAGAAAGAATTTTCCAGATATTGACAACCTTGATTACAAAAGGAGGATTTTGGATTCTTTTATTGACATTGCTGAAAATGAAGTCTATTCATTTAGAAATTATCAAAGATCACACACTTTTTTTAATAGAGGACCGATAAAATTTAAGCAAAAAGTAACAACCATTGAAAAAATAGATTCAGGTTTTGAAACAGAATCTGATTATACTGGAATATTATTTATGGGCTTTTTTGGGCAAGATGAGGCACTTTTGAATAAACAGCCTGTGTTTGGAAGGCAAGACGGAGACATGAAGTCTTTTTTTACAGAAGAGGTTATAAAACTTGACAAAATTTTACAGGTTGAAGTAGATTCCGTAGATCTAAAGTATGGTTATGTTAGTGTTTGGGACGATGCAAAGAAATTACAGAAAGGTGCTCAACGAAAAACACTTAGGTTTTCAGGAAGTGCAGATTCCAAAACAAAATTTACAGATGCCATGAATACTAGGGTTACTAAAACCATTTCTATTCAAACCATTGACGATGACCGCTACGATGTAGAGTACACCCTTGAACGTGTCAGAGAATATAATACATTCGACAATAGTAGTATAATAAGAAATGATATTATGGATTCAGAACTTATTGCAGCAGCTACTAATGGAGAAACTCAAAGGCTAAAAGAAATGTACAGGTCTGGCGCAAATAAATATGCAAAAGGTGTAATAAGAGCCACATTAACATCGCCTCATGTAGATATTGATGTTTTAAATGCTATTATGGATGAAGGTGTAGTACCAACTACAGAAGATCTGGAAGTGGCATTTGATCCTGATTATTTCAATCCATACAAAGTATTAGCTTTATTAGAGAGAGGTGCAAAGCCAAAAAATAATATGATCTATAAGTCGGTAGCATATAATTTTCCTTCTGTGGTTTATGCTCTGTTGCGTGAGAATGCAAAACCGATTAATAACGATTTAGATTTTGCGGTTAGAAAAAAACGCTACAGAATAGCAAAGGCATTAATTGACAGTGGAGTAGAAGGATACATTGCTAATGAAGAGGCTATAGATCTTGCAGTTCAAAATGAAGATGAAGATTTAACCAGAAAGTTTCTTGCATTAGGTGGAAAGGCTAAATCGTCAACCTTTTCTCAAGCTGTTACGTTTGCTCAACGAAATAAAGACAAGACTATTGTTAATTTAATTAAACCAGTAACAGAAGCAAATAATGAATCGTTGGAGGCAGCAGCAAGAATTGATGATGTAGAATTATATAAATTGTTAATTTCAAAAAATGCGAAGATTACTGATAACTCATCAGTTAATAGAGCCATAGAAAATAAGAATCAGGAAATACTGGAGATAGCTCTTGAAAATGATGCAGAACCTACACAAGCCTTGCAATATGCTATTAAAGAGGATAACAAAGAAGCAGTTGTAATGAGTTTAGAAAATGAAGCTAATCCTGATGAAACTTTTGAATATGCTATAGAAAAAGAAGACACAGAATTATTTGAAGAGGTTCTCAATAAATATGATGGTAATACTACAAAAGCTCTCGAGGCATCAGTTAAAGGTGAAAATATTGAATTGGCCAAAGCTGCAATAGAAAAAGGCAACGCTGATGTATCATCGCAGTTAGATGAGGTAGTAAGAGAAAAGGATTTAAAATGGGTCAATTTATTAATTGAAAGCGGTGCTAATCCTGATCTGGGAATAGAAACATCAATCACTGCCAGAAAACCTGATATCTCAAAATTTCTATTAGAGGAAGGAGCAGATGCCAATAAAGCTATTATTGCAGCCTCAAAAGACAAACAACCTGAAATGGTAAAATTAGCACTGGAGTACAATGCTGATGCCACATTAGGTATAAAGGATGCTGTTGAAAATAATGATACTGAAACGGCTTTATTGCTCTTGGAATCAGGTGCAGATCCTTCAGGTATGTTAACTCAAGCTACAACAAATTTAAATATAGAACTTGTAGAAAAGATCCTAGAAAAGGGAGAGGATCCTAACAAAGTTGTTGATATTGCGATTAAATCAGATTCAGTTATACTATTAGAATCGCTTCTAGAAGCTGGAGCAAAGGTTGAAGATCCTAGTTTTATGCATTATGCTTTTCAAAACAATAATCCATTGATGGCAGAAATACTTTTTAACAATGGATGCAAAGTATCTCACAAATTCCCTGATAATGGATCTTATTTACATGCTATTGCAGAAATGGAAGAAGCTGGGGATTTAATGGAGTCCTTTATTTCTTTTGGTTTGGATGTAAATAAAAAAAATAAGTTAGGAGAAACACCTTTACATCTTGCTGTCAAAGGAGGGAACAAGAATTTTTACACAGTACTTGCTTTGCTAAAAGCAGGTGCTGACCCACATGCTAAAACCAACAAAAAGAAACGTGTTTTTAAGTATGCAAGAGGGATTGAAATAAAAAATATTTTGGCTGACTATGGTGCGGATGAATAAAATCTAGCAATCTGTCATATTAACACCAACGGCTAAACCACCTTCACTGGTTTCTTTGTATTTTGAATTCATGTCTTTTGCTGTTTCCCACATTGTGGCTACTACCTTATCTAAAGGTACCTTTACATTTTCTGGATCTGTGTCTAAAGCTAATTCGGCAGCACTAATCGCTTTAATTGCACCCATAGCATTACGTTCAATGCAAGGTATTTGTACTAAACCACCAATTGGGTCACATGTTAAACCTAAATGATGTTCCATAGCGATTTCTGCAGCAACCAGAACCTGTTCTGGAGTACCTCCTAGCAATTCGCATAACGCTGCAGCTGCCATTGCAGACGATACGCCAATTTCTGCTTGACATCCTCCCATCGCTGCACTAATTGTAGCACCTTTTTTAAAGATACTACCAATTTCTCCAGCCACCAATAAAAATTGTTTAATGTGTTTAAAGTCAGCTTCGTGATTTTCAATTACCAAATAATACATTAAAACAGCAGGAATTACACCAGCACTACCATTTGTTGGAGCGGTGACCACTCGACCTAAAGAGGCATTAACTTCGTTAACAGACAAAGCAAAACAACTTACCCATTTTAAAATTTGTCTAAACTTAACTTCTGTATTTCTTATAGCTTTAATCCATTGTTCAGGATTTGTATACGGTATATTTCCTTTAAGTTTTTGATGCATGTCATAAGCTCGACGTCTAACGTTTAATCCACCAGGTAGATTACCTTCAGTATGGCAACCAGTATATATACATTCTAGCATAGTATTCCATATACGTTGTAATTCACTATCTATATATTCTTCTTCATGAATTGACTTTTCATTTTCTAAAACAACTTCAGAAATAGTTTTATTGAGTTGATTGCATAAAATTAACAAGTCTTTTCCTGTTTCTATGGGATAAGGAAACGTACAATAAAAAATAATTTTATTGGCTTTAGATATTTTTCGTTCTTCTTTAACTACAAAACCTCCACCAATAGAGTAGAAGACAGAATTTGTTTTTCTACCATTTATTGTGGCAGAAAACTGCATACCATTGGAATGAAAGGGTAAAAACTTTCTATTAAAAGTAATATTTGTTTCAGGAAAGAACTTTAATTCCTTTTCACCATTAAAAAGGATGGTGTTTGTATTTTTAATTTCAGAAACAACTGTTGATATCGTTTCTGTCGGAATTGTTTCAGGATCTGCACCACTTAATCCGAGCATGATTGCATAATCTGTTGCATGCCCTTTGCCAGTTAAAGATAGAGAACCGTAAAGGTCAACAGATATCTTTTCAACCTTGTCAAACT
>CAYTSL010000077.1:0-7982 GCA_964440415.1 uncultured Flavobacteriaceae bacterium | reverse complement strand
CTTTCATCTAAAGTGGTTTCCTGCCAACCTTCGTAATTAGTGGAAATTCTACTGGAACGACTATGGCAACCAAAACAATGCTCGTTAGTCACAAAAATATTAGTTGCTGGATGATAAAGAGGCAATTCTTTTTTATTGGAAGATAAGTAACTTTTCAAGTCGTTTTTTGAATCCTCATCATAGTTTAAATGGCAAGCGTTACAACCTCCTCCTCTACTCAATTGAGTGATTTCTCCAAACTCTTTTTTCTCTGCTCCTAAATGACAATTAGCACACAAATCTCGCAAGTGTTTGTCTGATGCTGAATTTTGAATTTCCTTTATATGATACTGGTAATCTGGACTATCAGCTTCTTCAAACACATATTTATCAACTGCTACTAGTCCGCTATTAGTTGTCATTAAGGATTTATCAATTTTAGCTAATTCGTTTGGATGGCATTTTCCACAGGTTTCTGAAGCATCAGATAAATTGCCAGGAATTAAAACCATTCCTGTATGTGAATCATCTTTATCCAAAGAAGTCGCATCACCTAAATGACAACTTGTACAACCAATTAATTCCGGGTTATGGTATTTAGAATACCCTTTTGTTTTAGCATGACATTGCAAACAGGATTCATCTGCTTTGGTCTCAATTGAGACGTAATCAGAATCTGCATTAATTGTAGAATAAATTGACTCTTCATTCAACAAAAAAAAGACAACTACAAGTAGTAAAACTAAAATGGTAATTATCCAATATTTCGAATTGTTTCCTTTCATAAAATGTGATTCATCAAAATTACAACAAATAAATATTTGGCTACAATTTATTAAAAACTGCTAATAAACTGATATACATTTCAATAGCTAAAACTCTATTTTGTTATGTGACAATTGTGACAAATAATATTTTGAAAATCAACTTGTTATGTGACTAATGTTACCATTATACAGAAGTTTTATGATTTTTATCATTAACTAAATTACCCTTTTTATATACCTTTACGCGGTAATATATAATAATATACTTATGTCAACTTCAAGAAGAAAATTTATTAAAATTTCTGCTTTAGGTTTAGGAGGCGTAGCAGCATCTACTAGCGCTTTAAATATGTTTGGTACAAACACCTATTTAAACGAGCTTGTTTTAGAGTCTGTTGCAAAAAAATTAAAAAGAACTCCTACGTATTGCGAAGTTTGTTTTTGGAAGTGTGCTGCTTGGGCTCATTCAGATGACCAAGGAAATATTCAAAAAATTATTGGAAATGAAACAGATCCACATTGTTACGGTCGATTATGTCCTAGAGGAACAGGTGGAGTTGGAATGTATTCTGATGAAGATAGATTAAAAGTACCATTAATTAGAACAACTGTTGATGGCGAAGAAACTTTTAGAGAAGCAAGTTGGGATGAAGCATTAGACTTAATTGCTTCAAAATTCAAAAGTATAAAAGATACTCATGGAGCAGAAGCTTTTGCTTTATTAAAACATGGTTCTCCTGGAAAACATTTAGAGCATTTATTTAAAGCATATGGGTCTGACACAATAGCTGAACCAGCTTATGCACAATGTAGAGGAGCTCGTGAAGCAGGTTTTGCCTTAACTTATGGCTCTTGGGTTGGCTCTCCGGAACCAACAGATATTAGAGACACTAAATGTTTAGTATTAATAGGTTCTCATATTGGTGAGAACATGCACAATTCTCAAGTACAGGAAATGTCTGATGCTATAGATAATGGAGCAACAATTATTACTGTTGACCCAAGATTCTCTACAGCAGCAAGTAAGTCACAGCATTGGTTAGCTATTAAACCAGCTACAGACATTGCTTTAATGTTAGCTTGGATGAATGTATTAATTGAAGAAGGATTATATGATGAAGAGTATGTAAAAAAATACACGACTGGATTTAATGAAATAAAAGACCATGTCTTGAATTTTACTCCAGAATGGGCTTACGGAATTACAACTATTAAACCAGAAGAGATAAGAAAAACTGCCAGAGCAATGGCAAATGCATCACCTTCTGTAATTATTCACCCTGGACGTCATGTTAGTTGGTATGGAGACGATACACAACGTGCAAGAGCTATGGCAATTTTAAATGGTTTATTAGGTTCTTGGGGACGACGAGGCGGATTCTATTTTAAAGAAAAAATTAGTGTTCCTAAATTCCCTCATCCTAAATATCCTCATCCTAAATGGGATTGGAGAGATATTGGTGAAAAATATCCAATGGCTCAAATGGGAATTACGACCGAGGTTATTAGAGCGGCTATTCCGAGTAAAGACAATAAATATCCAGTAAAAGCAATGATGGTTGCTGGTACAAATATTACAAAATCTATTCCTGAAAAAAAATTATTGGAAGAGGCAATGAACAATCTTGAGTTCATGGTTGTGATGGATACAATGCCAATGGATGTTACAGGTTATGCTGATGTTGTACTTCCTGAATGTACTTATTTAGAACGTTACGATGGCATTCGCTCTGCAACAAACAGAGAACCTTCAATAGCTGTTAGAGTTCCTGCTGTTAAACCAAAATATGATTCTAAACCAGGATGGTGGGTTGCTAAACAAATTGGTGATCGAATTGGTTTAGGCGAATACTTTAAATATGATGATTATAAAGAAGTCATAGAATGGCAATTGGAAAAAATGGGAACTTCTTTAGAAGAAATGGAAAAGATTGGAGTGAAACATTTCCCTCGTACTTCTGGACCATTATTCTTGAAAGAAGATGAAAATCACGAATTCCCTACCGAAAGTGGAAAAATTGAATTGTATTCTACACAATTAAAAGAACTAGGATTCGACCCAATGCCACTTTATACTAAACATCCTGAACCACCTCAAGGTTTTTATAGATTAAATTATGGTAGATCTCCAATGCATACGTTTAGTAGAACTGCCAATAACCCTAATTTAAATGATTTAAAGAGTGAAAATGATCTTTGGGTAAATCCTAAAGTTGCCAGAATTATTGGTCTAAAAACTGGGCAATATGTTTGGTTGAGAAATCAGGATAAAATTACCTCAACATTTTCCATTAAAGTGAGAGTCACTGAACGTATTAGATGGGATTCTGTATATATGGTTCATGGTTTTGGTCATGATAATAAAAAGTTGAGTAGAGCCTTTGGTAAAGGTATAAATGACACTCAAATGGTGTCTAAAACTATGATAGACCCAATTATGGGAGGAACTGGAATGAGAGGCAACTTTGTTGAAATTTTAACTGAAGATCCACATAAAACTGTAGAGATATGAGATATGCAATGGTTATAGACACATTAAAGTGTGTTGGGTGTAGTGACTGCGTTGTCGCTTGTCAAACAGAAAACAATGTACCTATTGGATATTGTAGAGATTGGATAACAGAAACAGTAAATGGAGTCTATCCTAATGTTGAATTAGAACTAAAATCAGAACGTTGTAATCATTGCGAAAATGCACCTTGCGTTAGATGTTGCCCAACTGGAGCAAGTCATATTATTGAAGGTGGTATTGTTTTGGTTACTGGTGATGAGTGTATAGGTTGTGGAGCATGTATAGAGTCTTGTCCTTACGATGCTCGTTACCAACATCCAGAAGGTTACGTAGATAAATGTACGTTCTGTCATCACAGACTGGAAAAAGGACAATTACCTGCATGTGTATCTGTTTGTCCTACCAAATGTATGTACTTCGGAGATTTAGACAATCTGAACAGTGAAGTTTCCAGATTATTAAAGAACAGAAAACATAAAACATTGGCTCCAGAAGCTGGAACTAAACCACATGTATATTATTTAATATAAACTTATAATTATGCAAGAAGAATTATTTACAAGCGGAAGAAACATTCCTCATATTGATCCTTCATTGGAAATATGGCACTGGCCAATTTCTGTTTACCTGTTTTTAGGTGGTTTAGCTGCTGGCTTATTGTTATTTGCTGGTGTTATTACTATTCTTGGTAAAGACAAGGAGTATCCAACAACTGTTAAGTATGCATCAATGGTTCCTCCTATAGCTTTGTCGTTAGGATTGTTAGCATTGGTTTACGATTTAACACATCCATTATACTCATGGCAATTGTACACAACTATACGTTTAGAATCTCCAATGTCTTGGGGAGCTTGGGTATTGTTAGCTACGACTCCATTATCCTTTTTATGGGTGTTTAGTTATTTTTCTGAATTGTTCCCAAAATGGAATTTAAAATTTGATTTCTTGAAGAAATTCGAACAATTCCTAAAGGAAAATAGAATATATATGGCTTATGCGTTAGTTCCATTATCAATCATTTTAGGAGTTTATACTGGAATTTTATTATCAGCCTTTAACGCAAGACCATTATGGAACAATGCCATTTTAGGACCTCTGTTTTTAACTTCAGGATTATCAACTGGAGCTGCAACAATCATATTATTAGCTAAAAGTGCAAAAGAAAGACACTTATTCAGTAAAATAGATTTAGCGCTAATCATTATAGAATTAGGACTGATAGTTCACATGATCATGGGAATGTACGCAGGTTCTGAAGTTCAATTAAATGCTATGAATTTATTAATTGGTGGTGAGTTTACAATGATGTTCTTTGGCTTTGTAGTTATTCTTGGACTGATAGTTCCAGGAATACTTGAAGCTTTAGAAATTAAAGGTTATAAAATCCCTGTTGCAATACCTGCATTATTAATATTAATGGGTGGACTAATATTCAGATTTGTAATGGTTGAAGCTGGACAATTAACAAGATATCTTTATTAAATAGAAAAATACAATGGACAATAAAGAACAAAACAGACATGTATATTGGAATCCATATTTTGGAGGATTCCTTCTCGGAATATTAATCATTTTCACATTCTATATTACAGGAAGAGGATTAGGAGCGAGTGGTGCAATGAAAAGTAGTGTGGTAACCATAGTAGACGATATCTCTCATGAACATGCCGAAAAAAATGCATTTTATAGCAAATTCGTTGGAGAAGGTAAAAATCCAATGAACAATTGGATTGTTTTTGAAACAATTGGTGTACTCATTGGCGCTTTCATTTCTGGGGGATTAGCTGGAAGAATTGGTTGGAGAGTACAACATTCTCCCAAAATTACACGAAGACGTCGTTTAATTTTTGCATTTAGCGGTGGTATCTTATTTGGGTTAGGTGCTCAAATTGCAAGAGGATGTACAAGTGGAGCCGCTTTAAGTGGTATGGCAGTATTATCAACAGGCGGATTTATAACTATGCTTGCCATTTTTGGTACAGCATATTTGTTTGCCTATTTCTTTAGAAAAAATTGGATTTAAAAATTAAAATTGAAAAAATATGGGACCATTAATTCCTAACGGTATAATTTCATTTGAATGGAGTAGCATAATAGCGATTGTTATTGGAATATTCTTCGGGTTTATTTTAGAAGCATCCGGTTTCTCATCATCAAGAAAATTGGCTGGTGTATTTTATGGCTACGATTTCGCTGTATTAAAAGTATTCTTTACTGCTGCAATTACATCATTAATTGGCCTATTATATATGGACCACCTTGGTTATGTAGATATGGGTAGTTTATATGTTCACCCAACCTATTTATGGGGAGCAATTATTGGTGGCGCAATCATGGGAGTAGGATTTGTAGCTGGAGGATTCTGTCCAGGAACCAGTTTATCAGCCGTGGCAATTGGTAAAATAGATGCTATAGTCAATGTTATTGGTATTATGGTTGGAATCTTTATTTTTTCAGAATTATATCCACTTTTTGAGCCTATTTATAATGGTTATTTCCAAGGAAACATCACATTGGTAGATTCATTAGGTGTTAATCCATATTGGTTTGTATTCATTTTAACAGTAGTTGCTGTCATCATGTTTGCAGCATCTGATCTGATTCGTAAACGAGTGAAAAAAGTATTTTACTAATAATTTAAATTACACAAAATGCTAAATAGAAAATTAGTTAAATTTTTATCCTTCAGATATGTTTTACTTGCAGCAATATTGATAATATTAGCTGGTGGTTTAGTCTTATTGCCTAAATATGAAAATCATGAAGGTATTAAACCTGAAGAATTATTGAGTAAAACAATTAGCCCTGAAAGATACATTACTACAGACGAACTCGCAGATAGAATCATAAACAATGATCCTTCATTATTATTAATAGATGTTAGAGATGAAAATGAATTCAAAAAATATACGCTTCCAAGTGCTATAAATATTCCTTTAAATAAAGTATTTGATGAAGATTCTGAACCATATTTATATCAGGATGAGTACGATGTCGTCTTATTTTCAAATGACAATTTTTACTCTGACCAAGCTTGGATTTTATGCAATAGATTAGGTTATGAAAACCTTCATGTTTTAAAAGGAGGAATTAACACTTGGTTTAATACTATAATGAATCCTGAAAAACCAACTGAAAATATGGCTTCTACTGAATTTGAATTGTATTCATTCCGAAAAGCCGCAGGTATGTATTTCGGTGTTTCCTATCCTGAAAAAGTAAAAAACCAATCTGCTGTAATTAAAAAAACAAGTACCGTTAAAGCAACAGTAGCTCCTAAAAAGGTGATTCCAAAGAAAAAGAAGAAAAAAATGCCTGTTGAAGGTGGTTGTTAGAGTGCCAACTATATAAATTTATTCTCATGAAAGAATTAGAAAAAACAAAACGTATATCAATAGCTGCAGTACTAACTATATTGGTGGTTTTAATTGCATTATTATCCAATAAAAGACCAAAACATTTATATACTGTAAACACGCAAGATACTTTAGAAAAAGTAACAAATGCTGACTATTTCATGGCGCAAAATGAAATAGATAATACAAATCATGTTCTAATAGATATTAGAAACTCATTTGAATTTGAAAGAGGGCATTTAGAAAATGCAGTAAATATGTATGCTCCTGAAATTTTAAATGACCATAATTTTGATGCTCTTAAACGATTTGATAGTGAAAATAAATTTGTTGTATTGTATGGTGCTAGCCCAACTGAAGCTCTAGCTCCTTATATGATGCTTTACCAATTAGGTATAAAAAATTTAAAAATTCTTTCAATTGATATAAGTTATTCAAAAAATAGATTGGTTATAGACAACGTTGAAGAAGAAAATTCTGGACCAGAATTTGAAATTTTAATTAAATATTTAGAGAAAAATGGGAACTATATCTACAACTCATCTCCTTCAATAATATTAGCTTCAGAAATTAAGGAAAATCTAAAAAATGACAAGTATTTAGTTGTAGATGTTAGAAATTCCGATTGGTATGGTTTTGGCCATATTGATGGAGCTAAAAATATAAATCCCCCAGATTTATTAAGTTTTTTTGAAAATGAAATTGACCCAGAAAATTTTGATAAAATTGCAATCGCTTGCTATTCTGGACAATCAGCATCTTATTATACTAGTTTATTAAGGATGTATGGATTTGACAACGTTTATAGCTTAAAATGGGGAATGGGTTCTTGGACAGATGAATTTGCAAAAATTACTTGGGCTAAAAACACAAAGGATGTTTTTTCTGGTCAATTAGAAAAAAAGGCGAATTCAAAACCTTCTCCGGGAGTTGCTCCTGTTTTAGAAACAAGAAAAAGAAACGGGAAAGAAATTTTACAAAAGCGCATTGCAGAACTTTTTAGTACACCTTATACAAATTCAATTGTTAATTCTACTGAAGCAATTAAATCTCCTCAAGATTTTTTTATTATTAACTATACAAATGAAGATAATTATAATACAGGCCATCTTAAAGGAGCAGTTCATTACCAACCAAACAAAAGTTTAGCTTCAGAGGTAAATTTATTATCTCTTCCTGCGGATAAAAAAATTCTAGTAAACAGTAATACTGGTTTAAACGCTGCTTATTTAGTAGCATATTTAGATGTTTTAGGTTATGATACTTATAATTTAGCTTATGGATCAAATAGTTATATGAACTCAACACTTGTTGAGAAGAAATGGAATGGATGGACAAAAGACGATGTTAAAAACTATCCTGTAGAAG
>CAYTSL010000076.1:5887-8022 GCA_964440415.1 uncultured Flavobacteriaceae bacterium | reverse complement strand
TTCAACGCAATTCTTCTGTCGCAATTGGGAAAGCTATAAAAGCGATTAATGCTAACTATATAGATGGGAAAAACGGATTCAAAGTAGAAATTAAGCAATTCGGCAAATGTTTTGGAACCGATGATTTTAAAGAAGGTACAACAGCTTTTTTACAAAAAAGAAAAGCAAATTTTCCTGGTAATTAGTTTGAAAAACAAGAGAATAAAAAAAGCGACTCAATTAAGTCGCTTTTTTCTTTTTACTTGAAATGATTTGTTTTATGATTTATTTGCAACTATTGTTAATTCGTCTACAATATGTTTGGCATTAGAAAATTTATCAATTAGCCAAAGAACATATCTAATATCTACATTTATAGTACGCTGTAAATTTGAATCAAAAATAACGTCGCCAGCCATAGCTTCTATGTTACCATCAAATGCTAAACCAATTAGCTCCCCATTTCCGTTAACCACAGGCGAACCAGAGTTTCCTCCAGTAATGTCATTATCTGTCAAGAAGTTCACTGGTAATTGACCAAGATCATTAGCATATCTACCATAATCTTTTTTCTCATAGATGTCTAACATTTTTTGTGGTAAATCAAACTCATCATCATTTGGTTTATACTTGTTGATGACACCTTTAAGCGTTGTATAATTATTTAAATTAGCATCATTACGACTGTCTTTTGGTAAAGCTCTAACTTTTCCGTAAGATAAACGTAAGGTTGAATTTGCGTCTGGGTATTGTATTTTACTTAAACCAGATTTACGCAATCCATCAACCAATAATCTGTAAGAAGCTTGAAAATCATTTTCAGGTTGTACTAATTCTTCTGGGCTTTCTCTGTATTTATCTAACAATTGACCAGATAATTTGTATAAAGGATCATTTGCCAATAAAGCAGAATCAGGATATTGTAAAAATGCTTCAACACGCTCTTTAGAGGAGAACATACTTAGCTCGAAAATAGCATTGATATAGCTTGAGAAATCATTATTGTTCTTACTTCCGACCTCTGCCACTATTTCTGGTAATGAATAATTAGATTTTGAAGCATACAAGCCTAATTGTTTTGCAAAAACTTCTTTTTCAAGAGGTAAATAAAAATCTTTATAAGAGCTTTCAATAAGTGCACTTAACTTAGGCATTACATCTTTACGTTTGGCCTCATTTTGACCAACGTAGTATTCCAAATTCTTTCCAATTCTATAAGGTAAAACAGCAAATTTACTGGAACGTAACATTCCCATTAAATAATTACCGTGACGAGCTTTATCATTTGTTAGACCATAATATTTATTAATGTTTGAAATAACATTACCATATTTTTTTTTATTTTCTTTCTTTCTTGCCCACTTATCAAATTTAACTTCTGTTTTGCGCTTTGTTGCAACTGTTTTATGAGCGGTTAAGGCATCAATCATTCCAATACGGTTTTTCCAATAGTTTGCAATTCGTGCATAAGGTGATGAATACATTAAGTCAATTTCGTCACTTTCATTCATGTATTTTTTAAAGACATCTAAACTTAATCGTGAACTTTCAACCCAAGCAGGATAAGCGTATTTTACATTTTGTTCAACACCTTCGGCAGGCATCCAACGGTTTGTTCTTCCTGGATAACCTAAAATCATTGCAAAGTCATTTTCCTTTACACCATCAATATTTACTGGTAAATGGTATTTTGCTTTTAAAGGAACATTATTAGTTGAATAATCTGATGGATTCCCATTATCATCTGCGTATACCCTAAATAATGAAAAATCCCCAGTATGTCTTGGCCATTCCCAATTATCAGTATCTCCACCGTATTTTCCAATACTTTCAGGTGGAGCACCAACTAATCGCACATCATTATAATCTTCATAAACAAAGTAGTAATATTCATTTCCTTGATAAAAAGGACGCACAGAAACTGTGTATTTTCCTCCTTCGTTATTTTCTTGATCAATTTTGGCAATTTCTTTATTTATAGCCGCTTCACGTTCTTTTTCACTCATAGCATCATTAACTTGAGATAAAATACGTTCAGAAACATCATCCATTCTTACAAAAAAGCGAACATATAAGCTTTCTGGTTTCATTTCTTCTTCTAAAGAACCAGCCCAAAATCCATTTTTTAAATGATTTTGTTCTGCTGTAGATAATTC
>CAYTSL010000076.1:2924-5787 GCA_964440415.1 uncultured Flavobacteriaceae bacterium | reverse complement strand
AAGAACCAGCCCAAAATCCATTTTTTAAATGATTTTGTTCTGCTGTAGATAATTCGGCTATGGCATTGTAACCACAGTGATGATTAGTAAGTACTAATCCACTACTAGAAATTATACTAGCTGTACAACCACCATTAAACTGAACGATGGCATCTTTTAAACTTTGATTGTTGACACTGTAGATTTCTTCAGGAGTTAATTGTAATCCCATTTTTTGCATATCGCGATGATTTAATCGTTCAATATGCATTAAAAACCACATACCTTCATCTGCTCTTATAGCAGAAGGTGCGGTAAGAATAAAAGCAAATAAAATTAGAATTATTTTTTTCATGTTACTTCGTTTTGAATTTAGCTATAAAAATACTAAATTTTTAAATGTTTTAATGGGTTACGAAGTGTTAAAACCTTGTTATTTTTTAAAAAATTAGAGCATAAAAAAAGTGAGCTATTAAGCTCACTTTTTTCTTTTCCCTTTTGGTTTAAATTTTAAACTCGCTTAACTACTTTTTTGAATTATTATATTCATTGAAATAGGTTCCTTTGAAGTTTAAAACCCTTCTTTGCATTCCCTCATCTTGTCGGACTGATTTTCCTATTTTGTTAGCTTTACCGTTCTTTTTTGATTGAGTTAAGGTATTTTTAATTGTAGACTCCATTTCTTGGTTATATTCCAATTTATTCTTATTAATTCTGAAAGGAATTATTTTCTTCTGTAAATCTCCTTTTAGTAAAAAATAATACTTACCGTTTGGAAGTGATGTAAGATCAAATCCTTTAACGAACTCTCCGGAATTACTAATAGACTGTCTGTACAGGACTTTTCCAAATGCATCCTTCATAATTAATTGATTCCCTTTCTTAACATTTAATAATGTTAACATAGTTGTTTTCTCGTCTTTAAGATTTCTTAATGATGAAATCTCGTTTGCGTTTACTAGTAGAGTAGTAAACAATACTACTAATACTATACTTTTTTTAATTAGATTTTTCATTTTATAACGTTTTTAATAATTTTCAAATAATTTATTTTGATCTTAATATCTCATCCCAGTTCAAATTGGTGTTTACCATTTGGTTAGGATGTACTACAAATACTTGAGGATTATATACCGTATAGTTTTGGTAGTACTTTTTAAATACTCTTAAGAACCATTTCCAGTTCAAATTGATTTTTACCTTCTTTAAAGGATTTTGTACCGATACTAAACGTTTATAGAGCGCAAAGTTTTGGTAATTCTGATTACTACTACTTTTAATTAAATACTTCATTACACAAAAATTTTTAGATTAAATTCTGGGGCAAATATAGAGGCGATATGTTTCCGCGAAAACATCTAATTTGACATATATATATACAAAATTACCCCAGTTTTATCTATGTTAAATTAATGTTAAGTTAATATAGCATATAAAAATGGTAATAACGTATAGATATTTAGAACTATAAATGGTAAATTTGCATATCTAAATACCTGATAAAGTGAAAGCTAAACCTACATTTGAGAGATTAGATCCTGGCTTTGGGAATTCTTTTGTTGTTCGTCAACACTCAATAGCCGTAGATAATAAAAATCAATTCTGGCATTTTCATCCTGAAATTGAATTAGTTTATGTTAATAAAGGACAAGGGAAGCGACATATAGGCAACCATTTGTCTTATTTTAATAATAGCCAACTGTTATTATTAGGACCAAACCTTCCTCATAATGGCTTTACAGATCGATTTACTAGATGCGGAAAGGAAACCATTATACAATTCAACCCTGAATTTTTAGGAGAGAAATTTTTCAAGTCTCCCGAAATGAGTGATATAGGTCTTTTGTTCGAACGATCGAGAAAAGGATTATTGTTCAGACAGGAAACAAAAAAAATAGTTGGACCAAAAATAGAAGCTTTAGATAAGCAAAAAGGGTTTCAAAGAATCCTGAAGTTTTTGGAGATTTTAAACGATTTGGCTAGTTCAGAAAACTATAATGTTCTCAACGCAGATGGTTTTGCTTTTGAAACTACACCTCAAGATAGCGCGAAAATAGACATCATTTATAAGCATATAAATAGTAATTTTCAAAATCATATAAGTTTAGATGAAATAGCGGATAAAGCCAGTATGACGGTTCCCGCATTTTGTAGATATTTTAAAAAAGCCACTGGAAAGACATTTACAAAATTAGTAAATGAATATCGTATTGTTCATGCAACAAAGTTATTATCAGAAAGTCAAATGAGCATAACAGATGTATGTTATGAATGTGGTTTTAATAATTTTTCTCATTTTAATAAATTATTTAAAGAAGTTACTGGAAAAAGTGCATCAAAGTACAGGAATGAAATGAAGCAGATTATTAACTATTGATTGTTTTAAAACCACAAGCATAATTATTATGGAAAATAAAATTGATAAAACTATAGATTACTATTGTCACAAAAGAAAGGAAATATTGAAGGCTGTTAATAGTAACAACAACTTAACTCCTGATGAAATAATTGAGTATGGTGAAGAAATGGCAATATTAGAATATAAAATCACCGCTTTGCAAGTAGCAATGGAGAATTGATCCAAAGCTCCAACCAAACTATTTTTTACCATTCCATTCTGCATAGAATTGATCTAGAAATTGCTCCATATAATTATGCCTTTCCATCGCAATTCGTTTTCCGGTTTTAGTATTCATTCTATCCTTTAAAAGCAACAATTTTTCATAAAAATGATTGATGGTTGGAGCTTTGGATCTTTTATATTCCTCTTTACTCATATTGAGATTCGACTTAATGTCCGGATTATAAAGTGCTCTGTTTTTAAATCCACCATAATTAAAACAGCGTGCAATACCAATTGCTCCAATGGCATCTAGTCGATCTG
>CAYTSL010000076.1:0-2824 GCA_964440415.1 uncultured Flavobacteriaceae bacterium | reverse complement strand
TGTCCACCTTCTGCATCAGCTAAACTGGATTTTACAAATTCTTTGGTTGCTTCAATTAGTTGGTTGTTACTCATTTATAATAGCTTCAGTTATTTGTTTTTCAACAATTTTAATTAATTCGTTAACAGGATGGTCGCTTACTTTTATGGTTTTATGAAATTTAAAGGTAACGTGCGCTCCAATTCCCATCGGGAATTTTCCATAACGCAATAATTTCCAAGAATTATTGATTGTTATTGGAACGATAATGGCATTTGGAGCATGCTCTATAAGTGTTGCTAACCCTTTTGTTTTAAATCGTTTCGGGACACCATTTCTACTTCGTGACCCTTCAGGAAAAATAATAACTCCTCGATTATGAGTTTCAATATAATTCGCCATTTTTTTAATGGCATTCACGGCTTGTACAGGATTTTTTCTATCAATTAAAACAGAACCTCCATGACGTAAATTGTATGACACACTTGGTAAGCCTTTCCCTAACTCTTTTTTACTAATAAACTTGACGTGAAACCTTCTCATAAACCAGATTATTGGAGGAATATCATTCATGCTTTGATGGTTCGCCACAATAATGGTAGGAACATTTCTCGGAATGTCTTTAGGTACTTCAAACGTATAACGAGCACCTAAAATATGTAAACACCGAGTTAAGCTAAGGTTTAGAATGTCAACACTTTTTTTATGGGCCTGATATCCAAACACATTAAAGCAAACCCATTGTATTGGATGAAAGATAAGAAGTGTCAATCCAAAAATAATGTAATAAATTATTGAAAGAGGATATGCAAACATTTTTGCCATTTTAGTTTGATGTGATTATACCTTCAAAAATAAAAAATTAAATGCGCATTATGCAAAAAAAAACCACGACAAAATCGTGGTTTAATTTTCTTTAGCCCTCTTTCCTTTGGAGAGAGGGTTGGGTGAGAGGCTTAACAATGTTCATTATAAGCATCAACAAGGTTTTCTGCAATTAATTCAGCAGGTCGACCTTCAATATGATGACGCTCTAACATGTGTACCAATTCTCCATCTTTAAATAAGGCCACACAAGGTGAACTTGGTGGAAATGGAATCATATATTCTCTTGCTTTATCTGTAGCTTCTCTGTCTACTCCTGCAAAAACTGTTACTAAATTGTTAGGTCTTTTGGCATTTTGCAAACTCACTCGTGCAGCTGGACGTGCATTGGCTGCAGCACAACCACAAACAGAATTTACAACCACTAAAGTTGTCCCTTCTTTTGCAATGGCAGCATCAACAGCTTCTGCTGTGTGCAATTCATCAAAACCAACATTGGTTAAATCTTCACGCATTGGTTTTATTAACTCTGGTGGATACATATATATTTTTATTATTATTGAACTGGGCAAAGATAATTAAAAATCAGCCAAAACAGTTTTTATGGGTTCTACCTTAACTATTTTTAACTTTTGGAGAGAAATATTGTTGGTTTGACGATTATAGAAGTAACAAATAGAAAAATATTTCAACTAACAATAGTATATTTGAAACGATAAAAAATTTAATTCTAAAAAATGGGATTTGCAAAATGGTTAGGTGCTTCTTTAGGTTGGTCCTTTGGTGGGCCTATAGGTGCGATTATAGGATTAGCGCTGGGAAGTGTGGTGGATTCGTTAGCTAATGGCAGTGGAAGTCCATTATTAGGTGAGTCACAGTCAAGACAACGTCAAAGGAGACAAACCACATACGGGAACAGACCACAACAACGCCCAAAAACACAGTCTGGAGATTTTGAAGTTAGTCTACTAATTCTAGCTTCCATAGTTATAAAAGCTGATGGTAACCAAGATCAACGAGAACTTGATTATGTTCGAAAGCAGTTTGTGAGTTTATATGGCAAGGATAGAGCCAATCATGCTTTCAAGCTTTTTAAAAATATTAGCAGTCAAAAGAATATTTCGACCAGACAAGTCTGTCTTCAAATAAAACAGATGATGGATCATCCGTCAAGACTGCAAATGCTTCATTTTTTATTTGGTATCGCTCAAGCCGATGGAATTGTTATTGAAGAAGAAGAAAGACAGATTTACACCATTTCAGGTTACTTAGGTATTAGCTCTCGCGATTACAACAGTATTAAAGCCATGTTCTATAGTAGTCGAGACAATGCTTATAAAATTCTTGAAATTGACAAAAGCGCTACCAATGATGAGGTTAAGAAAGCCTATAGAAAAATGGCTAAAAAATACCATCCAGATAAAGTGGCACATTTAGGTAAGGAACATCAAAAAGGAGCCGAAGAAAAATTCAAGCAAGTACAAAAAGCCTACGAACAACTTCAAAAAGAAAGAGGCTTTTAGATTGGTTTAAAAAGGAATGATATTTGTGTTGTTTTAAAAAGCTAACATTTCAAATGAAACACATACTATCATTTTTAATCTTAATATTCAGCTTATCGCTTTGCGCTCAATCAAAAGAACATGTAGGAGAATACAGATCAAAGCATGTAGGAGAAAATCATCTTATGGAGAATAATTTGACTTTAAATCAGAACGGTACATTTTTGTTTCATCATTATGATAGAATTTCAAATGGGATTCCTCCAGAACGCAATTTCTACGGAAAAGGAACCTGGATATCTAAAGACAAACTTATATTTTTTAGTGCAGACAAAAACGATGTAAACGAATCTCATGTGCTAGATTTTAATAATTCCAAAGCAAGATTCATCAGTAAATTACCAAGAGATAAATCAGCAAAAGTTGTAAAAACCGCTATCAGATTTTATGAGTCTGATATTTTTTGGATGACGGGTATTACCTTAATAAAACAATAATATTTAGACTTGCCTAAAAAT
>CAYTSL010000075.1:0-8082 GCA_964440415.1 uncultured Flavobacteriaceae bacterium | reverse complement strand
TGAGTTTAATTCTTGGTTTAGGCATTCCGTTTATACTCTATGGATTATTCATGTCTAACGTTATTTGGGATTTTTCACTGTTATTAATTACAGGTACTTTCCTAACTTTTATTTTTACTGCTTTAGCTTTTAATATTGCCTTATCAAACGAAAATAAAATAAAAGGTTTTGGTTATGCTATTTTACTTTGGCTGTTCCTCGCAGTTATTTATGATGGATTATTCTTAATGTCTTTAATTATTTTTGAAGATTATCCTTTAGATAAATTGTCCCTTTTCGGAACCATGTTAAATCCTATTGATTTATCCAGAACACTCATCCTTTTAAAATTAGATATTTCAGCGTTATTGGGTTATACAGGAGCTGTGTTTAAAAAATTCTTCGGCACTAATTTTGGATTGATAGTATCTTTTATTATGCTTTCAATATGGGTCATTATGCCTGTTTTAAGAATAGTATTTAAATCTAAAAGGAAAGATTTTTAAGCAATTCCGTTTTTAAAAAAACATGATATTTAGCAGTAAATAACGAATCAATATTTCGTAATTTTGTGGTTCATTATTATTCAAATAAATGAAACTATCTCATTTTCATATTATTAACTTGGATAATTATTTGAACATAAAGCGTCCAGAATGCTTTAAGCAATAATTCTTTTGCCAATTAACTATCACTTTTTCTAATTTTTTCACACTTCAAATAACATATTACAATGGAATTACCATATGCCGAACCTTATAAAGTAAAAATGGTTGAATCTATAAAACGTTCAACCAAAGAGCAACGCGAAAAATGGATTAAAAAAGCCAATTACAATTTATTCAATTTATCATCTGATAAAGTTTTTATCGACTTGCTTACTGATTCTGGAACTGGAGCCATGAGTGATAAACAATGGTCTGCTATGATGAGTGGTGACGAAAGTTACGCAGGGTCAACCTCTTTTTTACAATTAAAAAAGATGGTTAAAAAAATAACAGGTTATAAATATTTTTTACCAACTCACCAAGGTCGAGCTGCCGAGAATGTGCTCTTTTCTGTTTTGGTAAAAGAAGGTCATATTGTTCCTGGTAATTCACATTTCGATACCACAAAAGGACATATTGAATTTAGAAAAGCAACTGCTGTAGACTGTACTATTGATGAAGCTTTTAACACAACAATTCTTCACCCTTTTAAAGGTAATATTGACCTTGATAAACTAAAAAATGTTTTCGACAGTAATCCAAAAGATACAATTCCATTCGTAGTTCTTACCATAACCTGTAATAGTTCTGGTGGACAACCTGTTTCTATGGAGAATATAAAAGCAGTTTCTAAACTATGTAAATCTTATAAAATTCCTTTAATTTTTGATTCTGCTCGATTTGCTGAAAATGCATACTTTATCAAAACAAGAGAAAAAGGTTATGAAGATAAATCCATCAAAGAAATTGCAAAAGAAATATTTTCTTATGGTGATGGAATGACGATGAGTGCCAAAAAAGATGGCTTGGTAAATATGGGTGGATTCATCGCCTTGAAAGATGAAGAAGTCTACAAACAAGCAACGGTTTTCAATATCATGTACGAAGGCTTTATCACTTATGGTGGAATGAATGGCAGAGATATGGCTGCTTTGGCTGTAGGTTTAGATGAAGCAACCGAATTTAATTATTTAGAAAGCCGAATAGAACAGGTAGCTTTTTTAGGTAGAACACTTACTGAATATGGAGTTCCTGTGCTACAACCTATTGGTGGACATGCTGTTTTTATTGATGCCAATAAGTTTGTTCCAACCATACCAAGAGATGAATACCGAGCTCAAGCATTGGCAATAGAACTGTATATTGTTGGAGGAATAAGAGGTGTTGAAATAGGTACTGTTTTGGCAGATCGTGATCCATTTACAAGAAAGAATAGATATCCAGAATTGGAGTTAGTTCGATTGGCAATTCCAAGAAGAACATACTCACTAAACCACATGAAATATATAGCTGCAGTACTAAAGAATGTGTACGAATCGCGAAATGAAGCTAAATCTGGTTACACCATTATAGACGAAGCTCCTATTATGAGGCATTTTACTGTGAAATTCAAAAAAAACTAACTCTTTTTTTATTCATATTAATCAATCAGGTTCTGAATTTATTAAAGTCTTAATATTCTCATAAATAATGCTTTTTATGAGATATATCATGTTTTGCACTCTTTAATAGCTCTACCATTACAGCTTATTTTGTGAAGTTCAAAATTATGACAAAAAAACATTCCTTTCATATTCCTGTAATGGGAATTGGATACACTATAGATACACCTCTTAAGATAGCACATCTTGGTATGGATTCTGTAATTTCTCTGGTAGATGACATTCTATTAGAAAAATTAAGAAAAATGTACAGTGAAAAATTCGAAGTACCTTATAAAGAGATTACTGATAAAATTGATGATTTTAGAGCAAAAAGAATTACATCATATTTAAATCTAATAAACGATTTAGTAGATAAGAAAATTGAAGGATTAAAAACAATTACATTAGAAAAAAGAAATGAACTAATGGAGTATTTAAACATGCTTCCAAATAGTTCAACTTTAAAAGATGACTTTAAAAAACTGACTGCTTCTAGTTTTAATGTTACAGATATTAAAAATTGGATAAGCAATAATTTACATAAAGGATCTATTGATGTCAACATCATGACTAAAATTGACAAGGACAATTATAAAAACAACGAAAAACTACCTGTAGAATATAATGATGCTCATGCAGCTGTTAGAGGATTTGCCAATAGCGATTTAAACTCATCCCTAATTCTTTCTGCAGGAATGAACCCAAGATTATATGGCTTTTTAGAAGAATTCAAAGATTTCTTTCCTAATGAAGATGGTCTAATAAAAAAGAAAATTGTTCTTAAAGTAAGTGACTATAGGTCTGCTTTAATCCAAGGAAAATATTTGGCTAAAAAAGGAATTTGGGTATCAGAATACAGAATTGAATCTGGTCTAAACTGTGGTGGACATGCCTTCGCAACAGATGGTTATCTATTAGGACCAATTTTAGAAGAATTTAAAACCAATAGAGAGGAAATGGTTTCAACCATTTATGATATTCTTGTAAATGCTCTTACTTATAAAAATCGTATCATTCCTAAAGAACAGTTACCAATTAAAATAACAGCTCAGGGTGGTGTTGGCACAGCAGAAGAACATGAATTTTTAATCGACAATTACGACGTGGATTCCGTTGGTTGGGGAAGTCCTTTCCTATTAGTTCCAGAAGCCACATCTGTTGATAAAAACACTTTGAACAAACTTGCTGAAGCCCAAGAAGACGACTTGTATTTAAGTCATATTTCACCTTTAGGAGTTCCCTTTAATAACCTGAAAGGAAATACAAAAGATGCAGAGAAAATCGCATTGATAGATAAAGGAAGACCTGGAAGTGTATGTACTAAAAAGTACGTTGGCTTAAATACTGAATTTACAGATAAAGGAATTTGTACTGCTTCAAGACAATATCAACGTTTGAAAATTAAAGAATTAGAAGTTGAAACCTTATCAAAAGAAGAGTATCAGACTAAATATGATAGAATAACTGAAAAATCCTGTATTTGTGTTGGTTTGGGCACCTCTGCTCTACTTGCTCATGGTGTTGAAACAAAAACAGAAGGAGAAGGTGTGGCTGTTTGTCCAGGACCAAATATGGCCTACTTTTCTAAACAAATGACCTTAAAAGATATGACCAATCATATTTACGGAAGGTCTAATATGCTCTCTTCAACAAATCGTCCTAATATGTTTATTAAGGAATTAAATATTTATCTAGATTACTTCAAGACCCAGATTGAAGATACACAAGTTTCAATGACCAAAAAACAAGAAAAATATTTGCAGGCATTCGCTAAAAATTTAAACGAGGGCATTCAATATTATGATGATTTATTCAGTGATTTAAAAAATAAATTCAATGATACTAAATCTGATATTTTAGTCGAATTAGCATCTGGGAAAAAAAGACTTCAAACTTTAGAAATTAGGATTGAAAATTTACCTTCTTATTTATCTTGACAATTTATGAATTCAAGACTCCTAATAACATTATTACTTGTAATTTCTTTTATAAGCTGTAAAAAAGAGATTCAACAAAATGTTTCTGACACTTCTGAAACACAAGACATAAGTTTACTGGATACCTTAACTTTAAAATTCAATAATGGTGAAAAATGGGTTGCTAATAATGAAACCCAAATTGGCATTGTGAAAATGGATTCTATAATAAAGAAGTTTAAAAATGATGAAACTAACAACTATTTAGGTTTAGGAAACGACCTGGCTAAACAAACAAGTTTTATTATTAAAAGCTGCAACATGACAGGTGAAGCTCATGATCAATTACATGTGGTTCTTGTGCCCATGTTAGATGAAATTTCAATTTTAAAAGAATCGGAAAATACTGAAGAAAGCATAACCGCTTTGGTTGAATTGGAATTGCTAATTAAAGCATATTTTAGTCATTTTAAGATTTAGTATTGGTTTCTATACCAAACTTTTTGCCATTCACGAAGTAATATCAAATAAGTGACTTGTTCTGAAAGCTTAACCATATCTTCGGTTTCCAATTGTTTCACCTTTCTTTCTGGGACATCAATTATGTAAAGTAAATTAAGATAATCTGTGAATTTCTCTATAATCAATTTATGTACTGTTTCGTGAAGAATTAACTTCAAACTTGTTGGCAATACTTCTTCATCAAATTCCAAATGGATATTTGCCAACAAAAAGTCCTTATTCAACTGTTTAATTAAGTTAGCGTACAATTCGTTTTGATGAGCTTGTAAAATTAGATCTTCAAAAGTAGTTGGAGCATTCATTACACATTTCTATTCATTAAATCCTCTCCAAATTCTTTTAAAAGAGTCTTTTTATCTTCAGAAATATTTATTGTACTCAAAACCGAGAATGCCTTAATAGTATAGATCTCTATTTCCATTTTTGTTGCCTCCGCAGAACCTGTAGATATGAAAATTTGTTTAACAGTACTAACTTTATCCTCTACATCTTCAGGATAAATACTATATAAATGCTCTAATTGCATCATTTCATCGGCATCGCAAAACGCCATGGCTCTTAAGTATAAGAAGGTCTTTTTGTTCTCAATAATATCGCCTCCTATTTGTTTACCAAATGTTTCAGGGTCTCCAAATGCATCTAAATAATCATCTTGTATTTGAAAAGCTATTCCCAAATTCTTTCCAAATTCGTAGATTTTATCTTGGTCTGCACTAGAAGCTCCAGCGACAATAGCTCCCATTTTCATGGCAGATCCTATAAGTACAGCAGTTTTGTACTCAATCATTTTTAAATACTCTTTTAAAGTAACATCATCCCTCGTTTCAAAGTCAATATCATATTGTTGTCCCTCACAAACTTCCAAGGCTGTTTTACTGAATAATTTAGCTAATTCCTGGAAGATGTTTGGTTCATAATTTTCAAACAACTCGTATGCTAAAATAAGTAGGGCATCACCAGAAAGTATACCTGTATTCAAGTCCCATTTTTCATGAACAGTTTTACTCCCTCGCCTTAAAGGGGCGTCATCCATAATGTCATCATGAACTAGTGAGAATGTATGAAATAGCTCAATTGCTAGTGCCGCATTTAAACTATTTTTAAAATTTGAACCAAAAATTTCTGTGGATAACAAGGTAAGAGTGGGACGCATACGTTTACCTCCCAATTTTAAAATATATTCAATGGGTTGATATAAGTTTTTAGGCTCATTGAAGGCCATATATCCCTCTAAATAATCAGAAAATTTTTTTTGGTATTTTTCTATTGAAAGCATTGTGCAAAATTAATGTAAAAAGATTCATTAGGAAATGATTTATAACTTTTATGTTAAATAATTGTAAAACTTTGGAAACTATTTTTGTTTTTAAAGTTTCCTTCATACATTTGCCGCTCTTATGAAGGAAAAAATAATAATAAAATCAACGGAAATGTTCCTCACACTCGGATTTAAAAGTGTGACGATGGACGATATTGCTTCAGAAATGGGAATTTCTAAAAAAACCATTTATGTGCATTTTCCAAATAAAACCAAACTTGTAGAAAGTGTTACCATGCATATGTTTAATACTATTGCTTGTGGAGTTGAAGGAGTATGTACACTTAAAAAGAATCCTATTGAAGAAATATATGATATAAAAAACCTGATCAGAGATCATTTAAAAGGTGAAAAATCATCACCTCAACATCAACTTCAAAAATATTATCCAAAAATTTTTGAATCATTAAAGGAAAAACAGTTTAAGATCATGAATGAATGTGTTACTGATAATTTAACACGAGGAATTGAATTGGGTATTTATAGGTCAAATTTGAATATTGATTTTATTGCGAGAATATACTTCAATAATATGGTTGGGTTGAAAGACCCTAAATTATTTCCATTAAAACATTTTTCAATGAACGAACTTTTGGAAAACTTTTTAGAATACCATATAAGAGGTATATGTACAGAAAAGGGAAACAAAAAATTAAACAAAATAATAAAGACGAATCAATCATAAACCAATGAAAAAACGAATTTTAATACTTTTAATACTTTTCTCCTTTGTAACAGGATTTTCTCAGGAAAATGCTGCTAGTTTTACATTAGAAGAGGCTATAGATTTCGCCTTGGAAAATAACAGAACTGCTAAAAATGCACAAAGAGATATTAAAGCAGCAGAAAAACAAAAATGGGAAACTATTTCAACAGGACTCCCACAAATAGAAGCGTCTATAGATTATAATAATTTCCTAAAACAACAAATTACATTAATTCCTGCCGAATTTTCCGGTGGAAATACTGGAGAATTTGCAGAAATTATTTTTGGCACAAAACAAACCATGAACGCTGCGGCTACTGTTAAACAACTATTATTTGACGGGTCCTACCTAGTTGGTCTGCAATCTGCCAGAGTATTTTTGGAAATATCAAAGAATGCAAAAGAAAAAACCGATCTGGAAGTAAGAAAAGCTGTAATTAACGCATATGGCAATGTGTTACTAGCCGAAGAAAGTGTTAAAATACTAGAGAGGAATAAAGAAGTCTTGCAAAAGAATCTAAATGAAACCACAAAGATCTACGAAAACGGATTAGAAGAAGAAGAAAGTGTAGAACAACTTCAAATAACGTTATCTGGTGTTGAAAGTAACTTAAATAACACATCAAGATTAAAATCTTTGGCTTATCAAATGCTAAACATAACAATTGGTTTAGATCTGAATACAAGCTTAACTCTTTTAGACAATTTGGAAAGCTTAACAGCTCAAAACATCTCTTTAGATTTATTAAACAGTGAAGAAAATGTAGAGAATACAATTGATTATAGAATTGCTTTTAATGATAAAACATCTAAAGAATTATTACTAAAACTAGAGAAAAGTAAAGCTTTACCAACTTTAAATGCCTTTGTAAATGGAAGTTATGCTGGGAATAGTGAGAAATTTACATTCACCGAAGATTTTCAAAAATGGTTTGGGTCTTCTTTACTAGGAGTCTCGATGAATATTCCAATATTTAGCTCACTTGGCAGAAGTGCTGCAGCACAACGTGCAAGAATCAATTTGGAAAAAGCAGAAGATGACTTGACAGAAGTTCAACAACAAATTAAACTTCAAATTGCTGCTGCAAAAAGCGATTATCAATTTGCAATTGAAGATTACGAAAACAAAAAATTAAATTTAAATCTAGCAGAACGAATTGAGAAGAAAAATCAAACTAAATTCTTTGAAGGAATTTCTTCAAGTTTTGATTTAAGACAAGCTCAAACTCAATTATATTCTGCTCAACAAGAGTTTTTACAGGCTATGTTAGACGTCATAAACAAAAAAGCAGAACTAGAAACAGCATTAAATACAATCAACATCTAATAAACTAATTAAAAATGAAAAATATAATTTCAATAACATTGCTTTCCCTATTAATTCTATCATGTGGTGGTGAGAAAAAAGGGAAATCTGTAGAAGATGTAATCGCATCTCAAGATTTAATAGAAATAAGATCTAAAAAAGATGAAATAACCAACAAACAAATAGAAAACACAGCTCAATTAA
>CAYTSL010000074.1:0-8120 GCA_964440415.1 uncultured Flavobacteriaceae bacterium | reverse complement strand
ATATTGACATAAGTAAGCAGTCTGAGCAGAAACTTTTACCTGAAATTTTTCATCAACCTCAATTTCATAGGATTCTCCGGCTTTATATGTTTTCCATTCAGAAGCTCCAGGCAATTTAACGGTCATTTCTCCCTCAATAACCTGCATGGTTTCGTGTGTAGCTGTTCCAAATTCATACGCTTCTGGTTCCATAACACCGACAGTAGATTTGCCTTTAGTTGATGTGTAACCTAGAGATTTTACATGACCTTCAAAATATGCGTTTGCAGAGATCATAAATTTATTAATTTCAAGCGGTAATTTTAAACCTTTTTTAAGGTTTTGAAGAATGTTTTGTACTTCATTAAAATAAATATTTAAGGGTACAGTTCAGCGGTAAAATTTTTCGGATTACAGTGGAATCAGAAGTTTCTGTTTATCGTTTATTAGTATTCGATAAAACAAATATTAAAGATAGGTAAGTAATGCTAAGTTTTAGTCCAAGGACGCCTTATTATAAATGACCGGCATCTGACCTTTCCACCGCTGCCAAGCACTATCATCGGTTATAAGGCTGGCCATAAAGTGGCCCACATTGATACGACTGGTTTTGCCCGCATTAAAAATGGCACTTCTAATAGGTGAAGCATACAATGCGTACTCGGTTACTTCTTCCTCATTGACCAAACTGTCCGGTCTAACAGCAACCCACTCTATATACCGATCATCTTGACCAACCTTGGTTCGTAAATAGTCGGCTGCATGCTCATTGTCCACATGCGGGGGCAATAACAAACGAAGAAGCCCTATGACGCATTTTTGACCCACCGAAATAGGTTCGTTTATATTCCGGTTGCGGTTGCCCGTTGTATTCATTAATAGATACTTTATTGGCTTTGCCGGTTCATTGGCCGTAATTGCATTCGTTAATCTACGAACAGTATCTGTTACCAGTCGTCTCGGATGTCCGAACATTCCTTTCCAAGTCATGTTATGTCCAAGGCAAGAGGCCACCGCATCGCAACCTTGTACATATTGCATCATCTCAGTTTCGCTGAGCTCCAATACACTTGCCTGGATTACGGTTAAGCCTTCATTGTTTTTCCAAGATTCGGGCAAACTATCCGATGATCTTACAATTACTTTTACCTGCTGTCCCATCCCCAATAATTGCGCTACCAATTGTCTTCCGGTGGCGCCACTTGCGCCCACTACCAGTATTGTCATATCTATTGTTTTTTTCTAATCGCTGTTCCAATTCCGGCTCCAATCGCTAGTCCGACGGGAATCCATAAACCCATATTATTTGTTAAGGCGCCAATCACAACTCCGGCTAAGACACCAAATACTATTCCCAAGGCCAAAGGTTTTTCTTTTTTCATATTCAGTATTTATAATTGAATTCTTTTATACCTAATAGGTTTCCTTATTTCATTTAGAGCTATTAGTAACCTAATTTGTTAATTAGTTACATACTTGCTCGGAGAACGGCAAATAGCAACCGATAAATTAAGTTCAAGAAAAGTATCTTTATTGCAAGCCTTGACAGCCGCTTCTGCTGGCCCGTCACTACAAATGCAAATCATTGCATTATTCGTTCCTGAGATCTGCAGTGAAATTGTTTCAGTATGGCATGGGATGACAAAAGAATGCCCCTTAGACTGTGCTTCGACCCTGTCTGCCGACAGGCAGGTGCGCTCAGCATGACATTCTAGGGAGACAGCTCAGGGTGACATGAAGAGGGCTTTTTATGACCCATTTAATGCGCTACAAGAGTTTGAAAAAGCTTAGCAACCTATTTCTCTGGGGCTTTATTCTTTTACCTCTGTCAGTTCCAACACAACGCTTGTTCTTCTAAGGTTAACGTTAGGGTTTATGCCAATTTTCATTAAAAAATCGCCTGAATACATCCGCTCTGTATCTATACTTGATTTGCTGCCAGGATATAGATTGATTTCCTTAACCCTATATTGTTTATTACCATCGAGCCCATCTAATCTGACAGGTTCTATATTCGTATGAAACGAAACTCGATTATTTACGAGATAATTAAAGACAATAGCCTTGCTTTTATCTTCCTTTACATACATTAGTGCTGCACTATCATTATGGTAAGGGTTCATTAAACGAAATAATTCCCCATGCCAAACTACATCTTTAAAAGAATGGTAATTTTTTATCGCTTGCTTACAAAAAAGTAAATCCTTTGCTTCGAGTTCGCTCGCAACAATATCAAAACCCAGCTTCCCCATACTTGCAACATCCACTTTATACTTGATGGATTGTTTTCCCCAATTGGTTACATGGTTATCAGTTACTATTGATGGAAAAAAATAAGAATAATCCCATTGCATAAATATGCGCTCAAGGGGGTCTGTATCATCACTAGGCCAAAATTCCGTAAAGTATTTCAATATTTCGTAATCCCCGCGACCACCACCACCGGAACATAACATTATGGGTACTTTAGGATATTTATCCCGTACCCGTTCTAGTACTTTATATAATCCTTTTACATATTCTATATACAGATGTGATTGCGGCAAGTCTTCGCGTTCTAGATAGGCGGAGTGTGCATTATAGATAACGGAGTTACAGTCCCATTTGATAAATGCCAGCTCCGGATTTTCGGTAAAAAGTTTATCAACTATTCCAAACACAAAATCCTGTACTTCGGGATTGGATAAATCAAGGACGAGTTGATTTCGAAAATAAACCTCTGGCCTTTCAGGTTGTCGAATAACCCAATCCAGGTGTTGTTCATACAGCTCACTTTTAGGATTCACCATTTCCGGTTCAATCCAAATACCAAATTTTACCCCTTCCTTTTTCGCTTCTTTCACCAAATAACCAATGCCGTGCGGTAATTTTTTGACATTCTCTTGCCAATCACCCAGCCCAGCATTGTCACCATTTCTTGGGTATTTATTGCCAAACCAGCCATCGTCTAATAAGAACAGATCTACGCCCAAGTCTTTGGCGTCCTTAAATAAGGCCGATATTTTATCCTCATCAAAATCGAAGTAGGTGGCCTCCCAATTATTAAGTAATGTTAGTCGCTCGCCTTCCCCATCTAATACCCTATATTTCCTTGCCCAATTATGAAGATTTCGGCTGGCTTCACCAGTACCATTATTTGAAATGGCATAGATCAAAGACGGTGTTTTGAAAATTTCATTTTTAGGAAGGGAATATTCCGAAGCATACGGATTAATACCCGCAATGAAGCGAAGATTATCATAGGAATCAACTTCAAATTCCAATTTAAAATTTCCGCTCCATGCCAATTGCCCTAGAATGACCGTTCCTTCTTTTTCAGAAGCCTCTTTGCCAAAGGACAAAATGAAATTCGGCGATTGTAGAAGCATGGCCCTTGCCCCCAATTTAGAATCCACAGTTTTAATGCCCCTTGTAAGTTTCGATGTATTGGGCTGCATCTCTTTTGCCCATTGATTGTGATAGGTAGTTAGATAAAAATTGGTATCGGTAAAGTATAAATTGGCGGAACTGAATTTCTGTAAAGTTACATTCTTTTTTTCATTGTGTTTAATTTCAGTCCATTGCTCTATTACATTTTCCTTACTGAAAACCTTATAAAATAAAGTAACCTGAAAAGGATTTATGGGATCTTTTAATACGATACTCGTAAGAGTGATATTGTTTTCCAACAATTTTGTGTCATGACTTACATATCGCAGGTCTAAAGAAGTATTTCCATCGGCATGTATCACCTGAATTGCCGGTTCGGACAGATTCCATGTTCCAGAAGGCGTGTATGCCGCATTGCCAATACCAATATTATTATCCTTGAAATGGAACATATCGGAAACGGAGGAATACTCACTTTCATTAACAAGTGACTCCCCAAAATACACTGTTTTTAAGAGGTTGTTTTCATCGGTTTGTAGTAACATAGTAAACGCATCTGAGCTAATCGGAATTGTAACCTTCTGAGCATATACGCCATTAAGAAAAAGGAACAAGTTAAAAACCAATAAGTGTTTAATGGATAAGTGAAGACATCTTTGTTTTTTCATTATTTTCAGTTGTTGGCATTTGTATTTTTAATTTTTCTATTTCTTTTAAAATGGTGCTGTAGAAGCTGATCCGCATAAATTTTTGATTCGACCAATTCAAATACCAATGCTTTAGGGAGTTCAGAAAACAAGGGAGTGCCACCTCCCAATAGAACTGGAAAGACTGTTATGATCATCTCGTCAATCAAGTCTTCCTTCAAAAAATTCTGAATTGTAATACCCCCATCAATGTAAAGGCGGAGACATCCTTTGCTATGGATTTGCTCTAAAATTTCGGACATGATACCTTTTACCAAATACGCTTTATCCTTATGACTTTCAGGTATTTCGCTTAAAGTGGTACTCAACACGAATACGGGCTTTTTGTAAGGCCAATCAACATCAAAACCGAGGACGGTTTCAAATGTAGCGCGCCCCATCACAAGCGCGTCAATGTCCTTGGTGAATTTGATATAGCCCATATCCTCATTTTCGGGAATTGGAATAGAATCAAGCCATTCAATGCCCCCATTTTTATCGGCGATATAACCATCTAAACTTGTTGCTATATATACGCTATTCTTCTTTTTCATTATTAGTTTCTAAGCTCTTATATGAAGGTTAACGTTGCGTTTATAAGGAGTAGCTGGCCTTAGGAAGCTAGTACTTATACATTATTATACTCGGTTTTTCTTTATTTAATGAGATTCAAATTTAGTAAAGTCTTTATTCTCTATTGCTACTGTATTAAACCCGTTTGTAATTAATGCTTCTTCTAAATTGAATCGCTCTTTCAACATTTTATAATACTGTGCATCCGCTAAACTTGGTGCTAAAATTCCAACATAATTTTTATCTTTCTTACAATAATGATTATGTAAGTGACCTTTTAATTTCCATCCTCTACTTATTTCTATTTCCAATTTTTCAAAAATTACGGCTGGCTTTGGAGGCCACTCGGTATTACTTGACCCAAAATATACTCTTATTATTCCTTCTTCCTCATTTTTTGCAATAAACCCATGAAATTCTGTGGGTTGACTAAACATTGAAAATCTTTTTATCTGATAATTTAGTATCTGGGATTCCAGATAATTTATCTTTCTTATTTTGCCGATACTTCCAGTATGTACCAATAACGCATTTATTCTATCTCCATTTTCTTCTTTTTCTATCAATGACTTCTCTAAATTTTGTATCGATTCTTTTTTTATTGCTGATTCATATATTTTATTACCCAATTCTAATTTCAATGAATCTTGATATTGGTTTAATGCTTTAACGTCACCTAATTCAAATTCCCATAAGCTTTTTTCGTCTGCAAGTTCCCAATAAAAGAATTCTTCATATCCATCTTTCTTTAGTAACACCTTCTTAGCTTTTTCTATTGAATTGCTTTCATGATGTTTTGCATCCTTACATCCTAGTAATATTAAGGATAGTATTATTATTGTAGTAATTAGTTTATTCATTTAATATTTTTCGGACTCCATAATTGTGCAGAACGTTGCGTTTATGAGGAGGAGCTGTAACCGTTTATATGGTTCTGTTTCTAGTTCATTTGTTGGGATAAAGCATGAATTAAAGATAGGTAAGAAATGCTAATTTTTAGTACAAGAACATGAGGGGTTATAAAAAATTCGAAAGTTTGTCATTCCTGCCCTTCGACATAGCTCAGGATAAACTCCGGAAGGAATCTATTTTAACGTATTGTGGATTCCGTGCCTAGTGCTGAACTTGTTTCAGTATGGCACGGAATGACAAAGGTGGGTTTTGTTGTTATTCCTTTACAAAAAGTATTTTTTCATGGGCTGGAAATAATGTTCATCCCAGCCTTTTCTATAATGCTCCCCACTTTCAGGCACGTTGGAATGAATGAGCGTCAATTCCGTTGCTCCATCCACTTCTTTTAATAGTACCTCTATCTGGGAGTCCGCCTCATTTTCCAAGAATTGCGAGGTCCGCCAGGATTGTACTATTCTTTTGTTCTCCTCAAGTACCAAATTCTTTCCGTTAATATAGCCCTCCCAAGCGGTAAAGGCACCTCCGACCTTGTTGGAAGCTGTGGCCTCGCCACCGGTCATTTTGGTATGCCCTTCACTACTTAACCAAGCGGTATAAATGTCCTTGGCAGGTGCATTCAATATTGTTTTTAAGATGATTTCCATTTGCTTGAAATTAAATTATCTGCTCTTGGAGTACCGTAAACTAAGGTTCCAAGTATGCTTTTAGGTTTTGGCCAATAAAGTACTCCCAGCCTTGAATGCAACTTTCCCTTTTGAATTCCGGAATATGGTCCGGGTAACTTTCAAGGGTGTCTACAATCAATCGAAGTTTTACACAATCGTTTTCAGAGATCAATTCAAAGGTCACATCACCATTGCCGGGATACTCCAAAAATTTCCAATTGTAGGTTATTTTTTGATGGGGTATCACCTGGTTCACTTCCCAGAGGTGGGTAAATACGCGATTCTCGACCTGGACCACAAATTGGGTTTTGAACCCGACTTCGGGTCTAAAGTCCTCAATCTGGTCAAAATACCACTCCCTCATCTCGTTGAGATCTGTTATGGCACTCCATACCTTTTGAACCGAAGTATTAAACGTATGCGTTACAACAATTGGTGGATCCGTACTTTTCATGCTAATTGCATTTATTACTACAAAATACGGATTTTTCTTGTCTTTCTTCCCTTCGACGGAGCCTGTGCAGAGCACCTCGACTACGCTCGGCACAACCTGTGTCGAGGTGCTCAAGATAAACTAAGCCGAAAGGCTCAGGATGACAGCTCAGAGTGATACAAAAATCACTTGATTGAAGCCAGTTTTATTTTTTTAATTTATAAATCAATACCTCTTTATCTTCATTGGGGAGTATCGTAGTTCCGAATTTTTTTAGTCCCAACTTCTCTAAAAGTGTTTGGGAGCCACTATTATTTTTTGCCGTAATAGCGCTTAATTCCGATATTCCAAATTCATTAAATGCCATGTGCTTTAATTTATTGGCAGCCTCAAAGGCATATCCCTTTTTTCCATATTCCGATAGTAAGGCAAATCCGATATCAATCCCCTCTAGACCTTCCCTGTCAAACAATCCGCAAGTTCCTATTTTAGCATCGTCTGATTTTCGTACTATCGTATAGCTTGAATAGCCCAACCTTTGGAGTTGGGGCATCATTTTGTTTACAATATAGGCTTTGGCACTAGCAATTGTTTTTACATTCCGGTCCCCAATATATTCAATCCATTTTGGGGTGTTCATTAACTCCAGAATAAATTCCGCATCTGCTACCAAAGTCGGTTTTAGTAGCAATCTTTCGGTTTCAAAAACTTTGAATTCATTCATTCCCTATAGGCTTTGTAAAATTGGATATACCAGGTGATTTTACAATTACTTTATATACTGTTCTAAACACAGTAATTGCTCAACCAACTGTCTTCCGCTGGCGCCACTTGGGCCAACTACTAGGGTTGTCATGACTGTTGTTTTTTTCTAATGGCCACTCCAATTCCAGCACCAATCGCTAATCCTATAGGAATCCATAAACCCCCATTATCCGTTAAGATTCCAATTACACTTCCTGCCGCGACACCGAGAGCCATGCCTAAGGCTAAAGGTCTTTTGTTTTTCATATGCTGTATTTAAAATGTTTACAATTATATGCTTTATTATAAGTTGTTATCTGCTGGGATTATATTTTTTATGGCAATAGCGCAAGTAATTATCCAGAGGATAAATACGCTCTCTATAATACGCTGATATAGTCCAATATATGCCGAATTTGGGTCAGAAAATAAAACATAAACAAATATAATGCTAATGGCACCATAGGTAATCGCCTTTACTGATAATCTATTATAATTGGGTAATTGTTTTAAGCCCAAACCAATGAGGATAATACTTATGGGAACGAATACATAAGTCAAGAAACCTATAAGATTATGAATTAATTGAGAAATACTGGGATCAATTAAGTCTGTTTTACAACCACTCTCACAGGGAAAGAAGCCAACGAGTATTGTTGCCATACCATAGAAGATTCCAAGGCCATAAAATCCGACTTTAGTTAGCTTCGACGGTCGAAAATATGTAGCTCCAAGAAAACAAAATAGGGCGATAAGAAT
>CAYTSL010000073.1:0-8270 GCA_964440415.1 uncultured Flavobacteriaceae bacterium | reverse complement strand
TACCAATAAGTATTGGTCTTCCTGCTCGTGAAAGATTTGTAACTTCATCTATAACTGCATTATATTTTTCACGTTTTGTTTTGTAAACAAGGTCTTCTCTGTCGTCTCTTGCAACTGGTCTGTTAGTCGGTATTTCCACAACATCTAATTTATAGATTTCCCAAAGTTCACCTGCTTCAGTTACTGCTGTACCTGTCATTCCAGAAAGTTTACGATACATTCTGAAGTAATTTTGAAGTGTAACTGTGGCATAGGTTTGAGTGGCATCCTCAATTTTCACATTCTCCTTTGCCTCAATCGCTTGATGTAATCCATCACTATAACGACGACCATCCATAATACGACCCGTTTGCTCATCAACAATCATGACTTTATTTTCAATAACCACGTATTGTATGTCCTTTTCAAATAAAGCGTAGGCCTTTAATAGTTGATTGAGAGTATGAATCCTTTCTGATTTTATACCAAAATCTTTAAACAACTCTTCCTTGAGTTCAGCTTCTTTTTCTATTGGTAATTCTTGAGCTTCAATTTTCCCAATTTCCAAACCAATTTCTGGCATAACGAAAAAGTCTGGATTGTCCTTACCAGAAAGGTATTCTACACCTTTATCAGATAATTCTATTTGGTTGTTTTTTTCATCGATAACATAATATAATTCGGCATCTACCTTTGGCATTTCCCTATTGTTATCTTGCATGTAAAAGTTTTCAGTTTTTTGAAGTAATAGCTTGACTCCTTCTTCACTTAAAAACTTAATTAGTGCTTTGTTTTTTGGAATTCCCCTAAAAACACGTAACAATTTAAATCCACCTTCTTTTTCATCTCCTTCTGCAATAAGTTTTTTTGCTTCTGCTAAAACTCCAGTTAAGTATTTACGCTGAACAATTACAATATCATCAACTTTAGGTTTGAGTTCGTTAAACTCATGTCTGTCACCTTCCGGAATTTGACCTGATATTATTAAAGGTGTTCTTGCATCATCAACAAGAACCGAATCTACCTCATCTACAATTGCGTAGTGATGTGGTCTTTGAACCAAATCATCAATTGAATTGGCCATGTTGTCTCTTAAATAATCAAAACCAAATTCATTATTGGTTCCATAAGTGATATCTGAATTATAGGCTTTTTTACGTGCTGCTGAATTTGGTTGGTGATGATCTATACAGTCAACACTTAAACCATGAAATTCAAAAATTGGAGCCATCCATGCACTATCACGTTTAGCCAAATAATCGTTAACAGTTACTAGGTGAACACCTTTTCCTGAAAGGGCATTTAAATACATTGGAAGTGTTGCAACTAAAGTTTTTCCTTCACCCGTTTGCATTTCAGCAATTTTACCTTGGTGTAGTGCAGCTCCTCCAATTAATTGAACATCGTATGGAACCATATCCCAAACAATAGGTTTTCCTGCAGCATCCCAGGAGTTGGACCAAATAGCTAAATCATCTTCTAAAGTAATATAATCTTTGGAGCCAGAAAGTTCTCTATCAAAAGTTGATGCTTTTACAGTAAGAGTTTCGTTTTCTTTAAATCGTTTAGTCGTTTCCTTCACTACTGCAAAGGCTTCCGCCATAATATTAATTAAAGTATCTTCTGTGACCTTATAAGACTCGTCTTTTATTTTATCTATTTCGTTATAGATATCCTCACGTTTATCAATATCTTCTGTAGATTCTGCCTCTTGAAGTAATTGGTTTATTTTGTCATTATACTCCTTTTTATCGTCTGCAATTTGCTGTTTAAAAGCAGTTGTTTTCGCTCTCAATTCATCATGCGATAAGGCCTCTAAATCTTTCTCGAAGACTTTTACTTTGCTTATTATTGGTGATAGGGCTTTGACATCTTGTTTTGATTTGTCTCCTACAAACACCTTTATTACTGAATTTAAAAAACTCATGAGTTATTAATTTTTTGTCTTTTTCAATTTTAGCTTCTAAAATGTAACAAGCTATATTTTTGTTTAAAGTGTTTCAAAGATACATTTTGTGTTGTGTTAATTGAAACAATTGCAAATAAAAAAAGTCTCAAACATGAGACTTTTAACTAAATTTTAATACTTATTAATATTCGTCCTCATTCCAGAGGTAATCTTCATCGGTTGGGTAATCTGGCCAGATTTCTTCAATAGAATCATACGAATCTCCTTCGTCTTCTATAGCTTGTAAATTTTCTACTACTTCCAGAGGAGCTCCAGTTCTAATTGCGTAGTCTATTAACTCATCTTTTGTTGCCGGCCAAGGTGCATCACTTAAATAAGATGCTAGTTCTAATGTCCAATACATTTTTAATTCATTTAATTTTTGCAAAAGTAATTTTTTAGTTCATATATGCAAGAAAAAAGTGAATTAAAAAAACAAAATTTTTAAGAACGTTTAACTTTAATTGAACCTTGACTAAACTAAATTGTTTTGCAGTGTTACTAATATTTAATACGATAAGCTTATTCGGATTTTTTCGGAACCCATTTAATCTCATCTGCTTGAAGATCATATGACAACTTTCGTGCCAATACAAATAAGTAATCGGAAAGTCGGTTTAAATAGGTTAGGGTTTCTGGTTGAAAAGGCTCTAAATCATTCAATGCTACAGCTAATCTTTCTGCCCTCCTACATACGCCTCTCGCAATGTGACAGAATGACACCGTTTGATGCCCTCCAGGAAGTACGAAGTTTGTCATAGGCGGCAAACTTTCATTCATTTTATCAATTTCTATTTCCAACAATTCTATGTCCTCTTTAGAAATTTTGGGTATATTCAATCTCTCTTTACCACTTTTTAAAATAGCTTTATTAGGATCTGTTGCCAATATAGCTCCAACAGTAAAAAGTTTGTCTTGGATAATAATTAGAATGTCTTTATAATGTTGGTTAATGTTTTGGTCTCTTACCAAACCTATGTGAGAATTGAGCTCATCCACAGTTCCATAGCTTTCAATACGTATATGATTTTTGGATACTCTAGTTCCTCCAAATAACGCCGTAGTCCCTTTGTCTCCAGTTTTAGTGTAAATTTTCATTATCCTTTTTATTTCTCTTTTTTTCTAAATAGCTGTCTCTAAAACTTTTGTTCTTTCTTCCTCTATAATTTCCGTGACTTTTTTTATAATTAATGAAGACTAAAACGGCAACAATTGCAATAATGCTAATGTAAATTATTACTTCTGTCATCTATTTCTTTTGTCACTATCTACCATACCATCTATTAAGCGGATAACGCGGTGCGCCTTTGCTGCAATGTCTTCTTCATGAGTAACAACGATTACCGTATTTCCATTACGATGAATTTCATCTAAAAGATCCATAATTTCTTCAGATGTTTTAGAATCAAGATTCCCAGTTGGTTCATCAGCAAGTATAATGGAAGGATTATTAACCAAAGCTCTACCCATAGCAACACGTTGTCTTTGCCCACCAGATAATTGGTTGGGCTTATGATCCATTCTGTCTGCCAAACCAACGTCTTCTAATACTTCTTCTGCACGCTTTGTTCTATCCTTTTTGGAGATTCCCGCATAAATCATAGGTAAAGCAACATTCTCAAGAGCTGTTGTACGAGGCATTAAGTTGAAAGTTTGAAATACAAACCCTATTTCCTTGTTTCTTATTTCAGCCAACTCATCATCACTCATCTTACTGACATCCTTACCATTAAGATTATAGCTTCCAGAAGTAGGTGTGTCAAGACAACCAAGAAGATTCATTAGTGTGGATTTACCAGAACCAGATGGTCCCATAATTGCAATATAGTCTCCACTTTCTATATCCAGATCGATTCCTTTTAAAACATGAACAGTTTCTTGACCTAGCGGAAAATCTCTGATTATATTTCTTATTTCAATAACATTACTCATTTTTTAGCTGGGTTTTTTAAAGTATGCAAGATACAGGATTTTTACGTTTTATAAGACGCAAAAAAGGTAATCTTGTTACAGCCTAATTTTAAAATGTTGCTTTACTTGCTCCTTTCTAAAAAAAACAATTCCCCAAAAAAAAGTATCAATAGTTATGGTCACATTTTGGTTTTGTTTTATTATTTCCCAAGCTTGTGTCATACCTTTAGACCAATGTATATCATCAAAGATTATTATGGACTTATGATTTACTGATTTTAAAAGAGTGTTGAAATAAAGCAAAGTAGCATCTTTTTGATGATTACCGTCAATATATATCAAATCGTAATTATATTTTGTTAGAAAATTTAATTCATTTTCGAACTCATTTACGATTAAATTGATATTATTTAATTTAAAGGATTTGAATTGTTCCTCTGCAACGGTTGCGGTTTCAGGACATCCTTCAATTGTAGTTATAGTTGCATCTGGATTGCCTAAATTTAATGCTGATGTTGCCATTCCTAACGATGTACCTAATTCTAACATCGTGTTTGATTTAAAATATTGTGACAGCCTGAAAAGTAATTGAGCTCTTTTTTGTGTAATTCCAGCATTTTTGGCGACTTGAGATATTTTTCTGATATTAGATTTAAACACTCTGCTGCCTGCTCCAAAATCTTTTATTAATATGGTAGTACCATTTTTGTAAAGCTGATTTCTGTATAGTTTTAAGGTGCTATAAGAATCATATTTTTTCTTGTCATATAAGCATTTAGTAACCAAATCGTAAACAAATGGAGAATGGATACCATGTTGATTGTTTGAATCTAAAATAAATTTTATGTATTCAAATACCTGATACCACATTATTCTTCCATTTTGGATGAAAGTAAAAACCAGCGATCTTCTTTTACTTCTATTTCGTTAATTATTACTTGTAGCTGATTTGAGAGTTTGCTAATTTCATCTTGAGTCAAGTCCGGATCATTGAATTTGTTTTGCATTTCTTTTTTTTCAAATTCAAGGGTTTTTAATTTGCTTTCAATGTTTTTGTATTCCTTTTGCTCGTTATAGGACAATTTAATATTACTATCTTTTTTCCAATTTTTCTTTACTGTTGCTTTGATACCTGTTTTTGGCTCTGTTGGCTTGCTATCCTCATAAGTTCTAAAATCTGAATAATTCCCAGGAAAATCTTCAATTACACCATCGCCTCTAAACACAAAAAGATGATCAACTATTTTATCCATAAAGTACCTGTCATGAGAAACTACAATTAAACAACCTGGAAAATCCATTAAGAAATTTTCAAGCACATTGAGTGTTACAATATCTAAATCGTTTGTTGGTTCATCAAGAATTAAAAAGTTTGGATTTTGTATTAAAACTGTGCATAAATATAGACGCTTAAGTTCTCCGCCACTCAATTTTTCTACAAAATCATATTGCTTTTTTCTATCAAACAAAAAGCGTTCTAATAGTTGTTGAGCGCTTATTTGCCTTCCTTTTTTAAGTGGAATGTAATCGCCAAATTCTCTTAAAACTTCAATTACTTTTTGATCTGGTTTGACTGGGATTCCTGTTTGAGTGTAGTATCCAAATTTAATAGTATCTCCTTTTACAATTTTACCAGAATCTGGTTTTACACTTCCAGTTAGTAAATTTAAAAAGGTGGATTTTCCAGTTCCATTTTTTCCAATGATTCCAACACGTTCACCTTTTTTAAATACGTATTCAAACTGGTTTAAGATGGTTTTCTCTTTAAATGACTTACTAATTTTATGAAGCTCCAATATTTTACTTCCTATACGCTCCATATTTATTTCTAACTGAATGACGTGGTCTTTTCTTCGTTGATTAGCGCGGTGTTTAATTTCATTGAAATCATCTATTCTGGACTTAGATTTTGTAGTTCGTGCTTTTGGCTGTCTTCGCATCCAATCCAACTCCTTTTTAAAGAGTTGTTTAGCTTTTCCGGTTTCTACGGCTTCTTGTTCAATTCTTGTTTCCTTTTTTTCTAAATAGTATGAATAGTTTCCTTTATAGGTAAAAAGCTCACCATGATCTAACTCAATTATTTCGTTACAAACACGTTCTAAAAAATATCTATCATGAGTTACCATGAATAGAGTAATGTTCTCTTTTGCAAAAAAAGCTTCAAGCCATTCAATCATCTCCAAGTCAAGATGATTGGTCGGCTCATCTAAAATGAGAAGATCTGGTTTATTCAATAGTGCATTGGCTAATGAAAGACGTTTTTTTTGTCCACCAGAAAGTGTACTTACTTTATCATTTAAATTATCAAGTTTTAGTTTGAAAAGTATTTGTTTGTATAAGGTTTCAAAATCCCAGGCATTGTGAACTTCCATTTGCTCAAATGCTTTTTGATAAGTTTCTGTATCATCAGTATTTAAAAGAGCTTCTTCATAGTTTTTAATAATTTTTAAAACGTCATTATCACTTTCAAAAATAGTTTGCTCAATAGTTAATGAGGAATTTAATTTAGGCTCTTGAGGTAAATAAGAAACTTTTAGACCTTTTCTATAAGTTGTAGTTCCATAGTCGGGTTCATCTTCTCCAGAAATTATATTTAATATCGATGTTTTTCCCGTACCATTTTTTGCAACGAAAGCAATTTTTTCACCTCTGTGGATACTGAAAGAAATATTATTAAAAAGACGTAGTTCTCCATAGCTCTTGGATATATTTTCTACTGTTAGGTAGTTCATTTTTTTGTTTTTGTAAATAACGGTTAAAAAACCAAAAAATCCGATAAAAGTTTTATTATTCACGATGAAAAGCTATATTTGTGGCTTAAGAACATGCCTCATTATGAAAAAATTATGCTTAGCTATTGGTTTAATTTTTGTTTTATTTGCTTCATCCTGTATTAGCAGTAAAAAAGTAGTATATTTTCAAGACAAGGGAACCATAATTAATGATTCACTTGTAATAACTTCTTTAGTGCAACCTTATAGAGTGCAGACCAATGATATTTTGAGCATAACAGTCAAAGCTCTAGATCCTGAATTAACAAGTATTTTTAATCCTATTGGTGAAGGTACATTGGGAAATGCAGGTGGAGACCAGGACCTTTATTTTGATGGGTTCACGGTGGATGACCATGGCAATATAAAATTTCCAATTTTGGGCAGTATTTCCGTTCTGGGATTAACTGTTGAAGAAATTGAAAATAAGGTTAAATCAGAACTACTGCAACAATATTTTAAGGAAACAGCACAATTGTATGTAACTGTCAAACTTGCCGGTCTTCGCTATACAGTTTTGGGAGAAATAGGAGAATCAGGCATTAATACTTTGTTTCAGGATAAGGTCAATATTATTGAAGCTTTAGCTAATTCTGGAGATATACTACCTACAGGAAACAGAGAGGATGTCCTAATCATCAGGCAGTATCCCCAAGGCCAAAAAATTCATCATATTGATCTAACCGATATTGCAGCAATGGAATCACCGTACTATTATATTAAACCCAATGACATGATTTATGTTATGCCTCTGAAACGAAAATTTATTGGTATTGGCACAACTTTCATCCAAACAGTAACAACTCTTGCCTCTCTTTTTGCTGTGGTAGTATCAACTTATTTCTTAGCTACGAATCTCTAATTAATTGTTTTATGAATGAAGAATTTGAATTTTTAGAGAAACAAAATATATTTGATTTCAAAGCTTTTTTATTTAGGGCTTTGAGCTATTGGAAGCTTTTTGTCTTATGTATTGGAATTGGATTAATTATTGCTTATCAGCTTAATATAAGGAAGCAAAAAAGTTACAGGTTAAGCAATCAAATTTCTATACAAGATGATAAAAACCCACTTTTTACATCCAATACCAGTTTAACCTTTAACTGGGGAGGTGTAACTGGAAAAGTTCAAACAGTTGTCGTTACTCTTAAATCAAGATCTCATAATGAAAAGGTTGTAGAGCGACTTAAATTTTACATGCAATATCTCAAACAAGGTAGGTTTAGAATGGAGGATGTTTACAAATCAACACCTTTTGTTTTTGACCCTAGTGAAGATTTTGGACAATTATTATGGAAGCCAATTAAAGTTCACTTTATAAATAGCGATGAATTTAAATTGGAAGTGGACTTTCTAGGTACTACAACTGCAACACTAAATTATACTGATAAAAAAAGATCCATTGTTGATGTAAGTCAGGGATTGTTTTCAAAGATTTATAAAATTGGAGATTCAATTAATCTACCCTTCCTTAAAGGTAAAATAACTTTAGCTGAAAACCGAACAGTAAGGGAAGGAGATGAATACTTTATTAGATTTAATAATTTTGATGGAGTTGTCGCATCTTATAATGGAAGGTTAAGCGTTCAGAACAGTAAAGGATCATCAATTTTAAATATTGGTTTAATTGATGTTAATAAAGCAAAGATTGTAGATTATCT
>CAYTSL010000072.1:0-8360 GCA_964440415.1 uncultured Flavobacteriaceae bacterium | reverse complement strand
CACCTCCAAAAATGAATAGATTGAAATTCTTAAAAACATCTCCTACTTTCTTTCCGGTTTTTTCCTGAATTTTTTCAAAATACATCTGAACCCAAGATGGAATTCCAGAAATAACCGTCATGTTTTCATTCAACGTTTCTTCAACAATAGCATTCACTTTTGTTTCCCAATCTTCAATGCAATTAGTTTCCCAAGAAGGCATTCTGTTCTTTTGAAGATATTTAGGTACATAATGTGCTACAATTCCTGATAGTCGCCCTAATTGCACACCGTTTTGTTCACTTAATATCGGACTTCCTTGAAGGAAGATCATTCTTCCACTTACAAACTTGCTGTTTCCTGTTTCTGCAATATAAAATAATATGGCGTTACGAGCAGCTTCAACATGAGTTGGCATACTTTCTTTCGTAATCGGAATATATTTTGAACCTGAAGTTGTTCCAGAAGTTTTTGCAAAATAGATAGGTTTCCCTTTCCAAAGGATATTTTCTTCCCCTTCAACAACACGTTCCACATAAGGTTTTAAGGCTTCATAATCTCTAACAGGAACTCTTTTTATAAAATCCTCATGGTTATTTATACTGATAAAATCATGATCCTTTCCAAATTGCGTTCCAGCCGCTTCGCTAATTAAGTTTTGAAACACTTTTTCTTGAGTGGCTAATGGATTATTAATCCATTTTAATTCCTTCTTTTTAATTCTTTTGGAAAAAGGAATGGCAAGTTTAGACTTGATTGAAAGCATTATTTAAAATCAATATAGTTAGTTGGGTTAATTGGATAGCCATTACTCCATAATTCGAAATGAAGATGTGGTCCTGTCGTAAATTCACCAGTATTACCTGCTGTGGCAATAACTTCTCCAGCCTTAACTAAATCTCCCTGATTCTTTGTAATGGATGAATTATGCTTATAAACAGAAAGCAATCCTTCGGTATGTTCAATAATAACAACAAAACCTGTTTCTGCGGTCCATTCAGCAAAAATTACTGTTCCGTCTGCAGTTGATTTAATTGGCGAATCTTTAGCTACCACTAAATCAACAGCATAATGTTTTTCTTCGGCATTGTATTCTTCACTAATTGTTCCGTTTACCGGAGGAAATAATACAAATCTTGCATTTGCTGTGGCAGACTCAAATAAATTATATTTATCCTCTTTATTTACTTTTTCTCTTAAAAGCGAATCTGCTTTAATTGGCGCTAAATCAATTTCGGTAGTATCCCGTTTCGCAGCTTCTATAATCGAATCTCTGTTAAATTGTACAGAACTCACATCTCCCTGCAAGACCCGTTTTATAGAGGAAAAATATTTTTCATTCATAGCTAAAACTTGTTGTAAGGAATCCGTTTTATAATTCAATTCAGTAGCTTTTAATTTCAAAGCTGTTGATGAATAACCAGGAATATATTCACGTAATGGTGTAAATGCTATTAGTATAATTGTACCAATAATTAATAAAATAGCCATAAAAGAGGATAGAACAAATACATTTAAACGAGTTAGTTTAAAAGACAATCTCTCTTCAAAAGTGTCTTCATTTAAAATAACCAAACGGTATTTATGTAGAAGCTTCTTGGCTAATTTTTTATCTTTTTTCTTTTTTACCATAGAACACAAATATACATATTAATCGTTCTTATTTAAATGCTAAAGTTTTGATTAAAACGCACTATATCAAGTTTAATTATTAACTTTGCAACAGTAAAATTATAAAATATGATTTCAAGTATAATATCATTAGTAATTGGAGCTCCACAAATTATCTTGATTGTGGTGGTAGTCTTGCTTTTATTTGGAGGAAAAAAAATTCCTGAATTGATGAGGGGTTTAGGAAGCGGAATAAAAGAATTTAAGGATGCCAGTAAAGAAGATCCAGAAGAAACTGATAAACCAGAGAAAAAATAAAATTTTTAAGTATTAACTTAAAAAGCCCAACTTTATAAAGTTGGGCTTTTGTTTTTATTTAATATGTAATGATTTTATAATTGCCTCAAGTTCGAACATAAAATCTCTTTTTTGGACACTTGGAGCAAAGGTAAATCCTTCAGCTATAATATATCTATTGTTAATTTTATCTTCTATAGCATAATTAATAAATGGGCCTCCCATAATAACACCTTTTACTTCCCAAGTACCTTTAGTTACAAACGTTGTTTTATTATCTACTATTTCTTTAAAGAAAAAAGGTGAATAAGCTTGCTCTGTAATTAAATAAGATCCCTCCTTTTCACCAGGAATGTGTTTTTTACCTATTGAGTCTCTTATTTTAATAACTTGATTAACAGCATCGTCTCCTTCTGTAATGGCGTCTAAAGGCACCTGATAAATCATTAGGTTCATACTACCTGTTGTAAGGTCTTTGCGAATCCAGAAGAATTTATCTTCTTCTTTTGCGATTCTGTAAGCAGATGCAAAGTTTAAAGTAACTCCTAAGCTGTTTTCTATAGTTGTTACTTTCTGTAGCGATTTTTTAATTTGTCTTTGTTTTTCGGTTAATTCTGTTCTTTTAAATTCAGAAACGATTTTTTTCGCATTCTCTTTTAGTTGGTTTATAATCTCCACAGTTGTATTTCCTGAAACAACTATAACTTTTTGCGGTTTAGCATAGGTGTCTTCTTCTATTTTTAAACCTGCTTGTCCTTTTTCTATTTTTAAAGCCGTTCTGTTTTGTGCCGCAAAGCCAGAAAATACTTCTGGAGGCATTTGCCTCATGGAAAATAGTGGTTCGTCTTGTGGTAAACCATCAACTGGAGCTGCTAAAATGTCTCTGATAGCCTCTCCAACTTCACCATTCCACTGGTCGTTAGAAGCAACTACTGTTAAATTGTTTAATTTTCCAGAAGATTCTGAAACAGCCTTTTGATTGCCTTTAGATTTGTCATTGTTGCAAGCAAATACCATAGCACAAGTAATTGCTAAAATGATTAATTTTTTCATTATGATAATTTTTTAATTGATTTTAGCCTTTGTAGACCTTCAATTTCATTCCAGGTCTTAATTTACTACCACTAATATCGTTCCAATCTTTTAAATTTTGAATAGAAACTCCAGGAAAATTTTGTGATATGCTCCAAAGTGTGTCTCCACTTCTAACTATATAAATATTAGGAGTTCCATTTGGTGTCTTTTTGGCAGTAGCTTTTGGCTTATTTGAAGAAGTAGAAGTATGTGGTCTTCTTGGATAGATAGAAAGTCTTTGGCCAATCCTTAAATTATTACTTCGTAAGCCATTCCAGCGTTTTAAGTCACTTACTCTTACACCATATCGCCTTGCTATTTTCCCTAAATAATCTCCAGATTTTACTCGATATCGGATTTGAGTTTTAGCTTCTGTAAATTCCGGCAATGGTTTTTCTCGTTTTTCAAATTCAGCTTTAGCGTAAGCATATATTTGTTCTTCGTTATTTACAAATTTACCTACAGAACTCTTTGGTAAACACAACGTGTAGTTTTCTCCCTTTATAAACGGAATAATATCTAATTTATATGATGGATTTAAAAACTGAAGTTCTTCAATTTTCACTCCAGTCATTTCAGAAACCTGATCTAATGTGATCATTTGTTTCACGTGGATTGTATCGGTTTCAATCTGTCTGTAATTAGGTTGATTTGGCTGAAACCCATGTTCTTCGGCATATTCAAATATATACATAGTGGCCAAAAATGCTGGTAAATAACCTGCTGTTTCACGTGGTAAATACGGTCTAATATTCCAGTAATTTTTATAACCACCAGAACGTCTGATTGCCTTACTCACATTTCCTGGTCCGGAATTGTAGGCTGCCAAAGCTAAATCCCAATCACCAAAAATCCTGTACAAACTTGCCAGATATTTGCTTGCTGCAACGGTTGATTTTATTGGGTCGCTTCTTTCATCAACGTAACTGCTTACGTCTAGCCCAAATTGTTTTCCCGTTGCAAACATGAATTGCCACAAGCCAGTTGCTCCAACTCTTGATTTGGCTTTTGGTTTTAATGCAGATTCTACTATTGCCAAATATTTTATCTCTAATGGTATGTTTTGATTGTCTAACTCGCGTTCGAATGTTGGAAAATAGTATTCACTTAAAGCCATTAAGCGTTCTAATGTCTGCCTTCTGTTTTTTAAATAGGATTTAATCACGCTTTCCAGTGATGGGTTATATTCCACATTAAAAGGTGTTTTAGCATTAAGCCTTTCTAACCTTGCCTTAAGTGTATCTGTAGATAATTCTGGATAATCAACTTCTTCGTATTTCAGTTCTGAAACTGATTTGTAGATCGTGTCGTAAAGTGAAGAACTGTATAGCTCATCTAACCATTTCTGATCAATATTGGCTGCGTATTCATCGTCAACTAGTTCCTCGTCAACTATTGGCTCAATTGCTTCAATTCTTTTGAATACAGCTCTTCCATCAATAATAGTATCTATTGCATAAGTTTCTCCAGATTTAATCTGATTATCTTTGAGTTTTAAACTGTCTTCTTTAGTGGTTTGGTTAGCAACCAAGGTACTGTCTTGAGCCTTCACAACAGTAAAGCCTAGGCAAAGAAGAAATAGTAGTACAAGTCGCATATTTTGTTTGGTTAGATACTTCAACGAGAATGCGGCTAAATTCGTATTTTTTTTATTGAATATCGAAAAAAATAATGCTAAACCTAAATTTATTCCAGAATTGCAGCAATTCCAGGAAGGGTTTTACCTTCTAAACTTTCAAGCATGGCTCCTCCTCCTGTGCTTACATAACTAACTTTATCTTGGAATCCAAATTGCTTAACAGCAGCTACTGAATCACCTCCACCTACTAGTGAGAAAGCTCCGTTTTTAGTTGCTTCTGCAATTGAGTTTCCTAGCTCGATGGTTCCCTTTTCAAATGATTCCATTTCAAATACACCTAAAGGACCATTCCAAAGGATGGTTTTAGATTCGTTTACCACTTTATCAAACATAGATATTGATTTTGGGCCACAGTCCAAGCCTTGCCAACCATCAGGAATATTTGAAACAGCTACAATTTGAGTATTTGCATCATTACTAAACGAATCAGCAGCAAGAACATCAACAGGTAAATGAACCTGAACATTTTTTTCTTTAGCTTGTTTTAAGATATCTAATGCCAACTCCATTTTGTCATCCTCACAAATTGAGTCTCCAATTTTTCCGCCTTGAGCTTTAATAAACGTATAAGTCATTCCGCCGCCTACAATTAAATGATCAACTTTATCCAAAATGTTTTCAATGATTGTAATTTTAGAAGATACTTTTGCCCCTCCAAGAATGGCTAAAACAGGTTTTTCTCCTGTTTTCATCACTTTTTGAATGCTCTCAATCTCTTGATCTAGAAGGTATCCAAAACATTTTTTATCAGGGAAAAATTCTGCTACTATAGTTGTAGAAGCATGCGCCCTGTGTGCGGTTCCGAAGGCGTCATTAACATAAATATCTCCCAATTTAGATAGTTGTTCTGCAAAAGCTTTGTCGCCTTTCTTTTCTTCATCATGGAAACGTAAATTTTCAAGTAACAAGATCTCTCCTGGTTTTAAGTTGTTTGCTGCTGCTTCGGCTTCTTGTCCAACACAATTCGATACAAACTTAACTTCAACACCTATAATTTCTTCGACTGTATCAACAATGTGGTTTAAAGAGAACTCATCCTGAACACCCTTTGGGCGACCTAAATGAGACATTAAAACACAGCTTCCACCATCTTCCAAAATTTTAATAATGGTTGGTTTAGCAGATACAATTCTGGTTGTGTCAGTCACCTCAAATTTATCATTTAGAGGCACGTTAAAATCTACACGTATTAAGGCTCTTTTATTCTCGAAATTAAAGTCGTTAAGGGTTTTCATTTTAGTTTGAATTTTACAAATATTAGCACAAATGTAACCAATTAAATCATGCTAAAAAACGACTTTTTTTACGCAAACGTTTTCAATTCAAAGAATTTTAAATAAACTATATTTGCTTCATGTTGTTTAGTGATATTTTAGGTCAAAAACATATCAAAAACCATTTAACACAAAGTGTGGATAATGGCCGAATTCCTCATGCACAATTGTTTGTTGGTCCAGAAGGATCAGGAACTCTGCCAATGGCTATTGCTTATGCCCAATATGTGCTATGTCAGAACTCAAATGGTGAGAATTCTGGAGGTATTGACGCCTGTAACCTAAAATTCAAAAACATTTCACATCCTGATTTGCATTTTGCATTTCCTGTTACCACAAGTGATAAGGTTAAAAGTAAGCCTGTTTCTAATTTTTATTTAGAAGAATGGAGGCAATTAATCAGTCAGCAACCTTATGGAAATTTGTTTGATTGGTACAAACTGCTTGGTGTTGATAACAAACAAGGGCAGATTGGTGTAGATGAAGCACAAGAAATTGTAAGATCATTAGCATTAAAATCGTACGAAGGTGGTTATAAAGTGATGCTTATTTGGATGGCAGATAAAATGAATATTGCCGCTGCCAACAAGCTTTTAAAATTAATTGAAGAACCTCCAAACAAAACGATATTTATATTAATTACTGAAGATGAAGACCAAATAATCAACACCATTAAATCGCGTTGTCAATTATTGCATTTTCCTCCTTTAGCAGAAGAGGATATTAAAAACGCATTGGTTAAAAACTTTAGTATTGAAGCATCAGTAGCGACTAAAATTGCGCATCAGGCAAATGGAAATTACAACAAAGCCTGTGATTTGGTGTATCAGGATAGTGAGGACACTCAATTTGAAGATTGGTTTATATTTTGGATTCGTTCTGCATTCAAAGCGAAAGGCAACAAAAGTGCGATTCATGATCTAATTTCATGGAGTGAAGAAATTGCCAAAAATGGTCGTGAAACACAAAAGCAGTTTTTACATTACTGTTTAGAATTTTTCCGTCAAGCAATGTTACTAAATTATAATGCTAATGAATTGATTTATTTAGAAACCAAGTCAGAGAAATTCAAGCTTGAAAATTTTGCGCCTTATGTTCATGGAAATAATGTTTTAGAGATTTCAGATGAATTGCAAGATGCTATTTACCACATTGAGCGTAATGGTAATTCCAAAATTATTCTAACAGATTTGTCAATTAAATTGACACGGTTACTTCATAAACCAGCTTAACAATATGGCAAATTCAAAACGTTGGTTTGCTATAATAAATCCGACTTCTGGAAATGGTTCCAGCAGACAGAAATGGCCGCAAATTAAAACTTTGTTAGAATCTTACAATTTTGACTTTGACTGTGCTTTTACCGAACATGAAAAGCACAGTCCAGAATTGGCTCAACATGCTATAGAAAAAGGGTTTTACAATATTATTTGTGTTGGAGGCGACGGAACCTTACACAATATCGTTAATGGAATTATGAGTCAACCCAGTTTGTATTCAAATGAAGTGACTGTTGGTATGATTCCAATAGGAACCGGAAACGATTGGGTTAAAACACATGATATTCCAAACGATTTTGAAAAAGCCATTCAGCTCATAAAAAACGGAAACAAGAAAACTCAAGACCTTGGTAAAATTGAGTTTTTAAATGAGGATAGAAATCCTGTGTATTTTAATAATCTTGCAGGTGTTGGTTTTGATGGGTTTGTGGTTAGCAAAGTCCATAAATACAAACATTTTGGGGCATTGGCATATCTTGCAGGAGCTGTTTTAGGCTTGTTTTCGTTTAAGAATTTTAAATCTAAAGTTGTAGTTGATAACGAAGAAATCAACTCAAAAATATTGATGATCTTGGTTGGTTTATGCAACTACTCTGGAGGAGGCATGCAACTTACCAAAAATGCAAATCCTTTTGATGGTTTGTTTGATATTAGCATTGCTAAAGACATTGGCAAGCTTGATATTATTAGAAATTTACCCAAGCTTTTTAATGGTAAAATAGTCAACCACAAAAAAGTTGAAACCTTAAAAAGTAAAGCGATTTCTATAACAATTAGTGAAGAAGACTTGCCTTTTATACAAGCTGATGGTGAGTTGATTGGACAAGGGAATATAAACCTTTCTGTTGTGCCAAAAGCATTTTCTTTTTATGGTAATTAATATATTTGGTGACATATAGCAATTGGTAAAAACAATTAAGTGCAAAAAACAATATTTGAAATCGCCAAAATGGATTGTCCTTCAGAGGAAAATTTAATCCGAATGAAACTGGACGGAATTTCAAGTATAAAAAATCTTGATTTTGACATTCCAAATCGAAAACTAATCGTTTTTCATACCGAAGATATAGACCAAATAGAAAAGTCAATTCTCGAACTGAATTTGGGAGGAAAAAAACTGGCTTCCGAAACAGTAGAACAAACAACATTTACTGAAAACAAAAACCAGACTAAATTACTCTGGACAGTTCTCGCTATCAATTTCCT
>CAYTSL010000071.1:4854-8486 GCA_964440415.1 uncultured Flavobacteriaceae bacterium | reverse complement strand
ATTCTCATTTTCTAATTTATTTTGTTGTTTTAAAAGTTGTTTTGCAATAACTAGGGAAAGCAATTGAATTGTTCCAATAACTAATAAGGCATAACGTAAGGCAATGTCAGCATCTAAAAAGTAAGCAATAGCTAAAAAAGTTCCCGCTCCAAAAAATCGTCCTACAAATAATCCAAATTCATGGTTTAGTATATAGGAGAATTCATTTCTGTTTTCAAGTTTTGAAAGTATATCTATAACTTTAAGTTGTATAGGAAAATAGGCAATATCAAGAACAGGTCTGGCTATTAACAGTAGAAATACAAATATAATTACACCAACCGAATTAAACATCACCCCATTAAATAAAGAAGCCAGAAAAAAACCAATTGTTCCAATACTAAAAATAATTAATCGATCCTTTGGTTTTGAATATTTACCCAGAATCAACATTACAACTGCAGAAATAAGTGCTCCAACAGAGAGAGCCGAACCTAAAACCCCTTCAGAATTGAAAAATTTCATCATTAGCATAGCTGGTGCTGTAACAATAAACCCTTGAGACATCCCCTTTAAAAATGCCATTTCAAGCATTTTCTTCCAAAGCTTGTGGAATTTAAAATATAGAAATTTTTCACTCTTTGGTTTTTCATACTTTCCAAAATGAAATACAATAGAGGCGATAATTGTTATAATAAAAACCACTACAGTTACGACCCTGTAGCCTGAATTAATACCTTCATTTGAATCTCCGTTTCCACTTATTAAATACCAACCAATAATTACAGGAACAATTGCAGCGGTTAATGTATAGATAAAAGTTTCAAAACCATAATAAAAATTACGAGCTCTATCCGTGGTAGTAGAAAGCACAAGGTAATCTCTGTTAGCCCAGTAAAATCCGAATGACATTCCCATTATTAAACCTGCAGAAACTAATCCGAAATAATTAATCTCGTCTAACGACATCATAAACATCATAGAAACACCACTTAGTATCATGCCAAGTGAGAATAATCTTTTGATATTAATTCGATTTAACAAATACCCATTAATAAAAAAGGTAATGGGAATACCTGTGTAAATTGCTAATTGGTAGAACATTACTTTTGCAGGATCATTTGAATTTCGCATAATATAAGAGGCTACAAAAATATCAATTACTGGTAGTACAAAAGCATAAATTACATTGGTGGCTATAAGGATTTTTGCACTCCTTGTGAAATCTTTAAAACCTATTGAAGCAATTTTATTCATAATATATTTAAATGGGTTAATATTTCTTTGATGGAGAAATCAGCTTGACAAACATGTTCATCTGAGGCACCATAATACATTTGAATGGTATCACCTTTAACAATATGGCCATTAGTAAAAACCACATTTCCAAAAAAACCAGTTTGTTCATATTCTGCAATTGGTTCCATAATAGGTTCTTCGGAACGTGCTATTACTTTAGATGGGTCTTCTAAATCTAAAAGAATTGCTCCTAAGCAATATCTATTATTTTCTGTAGCACCATGGTAGATTTCTAACCAACCTTTTTCAGTTTTTACAGGTGCAGCTCCCGCGCCTAGGCGCTTACTATCAAATTTATTCTCCCGGGTCTTTGCAATACATTTGTGGTTTCCCCAATGTTCACCATCATAAGATTCTGCCAACCAAATATAATTACCTCCCAGTTCAGGACTGCTTGGGCGATGCAGCGCATAGAACTTACCATTAATTTTTTCTTCAAAAATGGCACAATCCTTATTATGAGGGCTCAAGATCATCCCCTTCATTTCAAATTTTTTCCAGTCCTTTGTAATTCTAAGTCCGACCCCTACACCATTAGCTGAAACCATGGTATAAGTAAGATAATATTGGTTCCCTATTTTTGATACACGGCAATCCTCAATACCATAAGATTCATATTCTCCTGTACCGAAGAGTGAAGAATAGTCTGTTGATTCTGAGAATTTTATTCCATCTTCACTAAAAAGAAGTCTCAAATGTGATATGGTTGTTAAATAATCTATTCCGTCGTAATTAATTACCCTGGCATCGGAGGCATCTAATTTAGGATCCTTAAGGTCAAAGTTTATAATTTTTAATTTTCCCGTATCATTATATATGGGTACAGATATTACACCCTCTTTTTGTACGGTTCGCTCAGCTACACGCACAAGTAGTCCTGTTTTTCCATTAAATTCAAATACCCCCGGATTGAGCAAGCATTCAATAATCACGTTCTCATCACTGGGTTTTAAATCTTTGGGGGATAATAATGGGTTTTGTTTTTGTCGATTGGCTATATCTGTCATGTGTTTTGATTTTATTAATAAATAATTCTTTAAAAAATCACTCTAGTATCTTAATATTTTACTACTTATCTATAACATTAACTTATCTCAAACAATTCTGCTTTAATAAATTCTTATTCCAGTTTCTTTATCGAAAAAGTAAGCTTTATTTAAGTCTAAAAAAAGGTCAAAACTTGTATTTTGTTTGACATCAACTTCAGATCTAAAAGTCGCTATTATTTCGATATCATTATAATCCACATATATATGCTTTTGGTTTCCTAAAAGCTCTATAGCTATAACTTCTCCATTTAATATGGCATAGTTTTCTAATTCTCCTTTCTCAGAACGTAAATTCTCAGATCTAACTCCTAAACAAATTTCTTTCCCTATACTTTCTTTCAAATTGTTTAATTTAAGCTTAGATAAATCGAATGAAATTCCATCTTTTCCAACAAAGGAAAGTTGGTTCTTTTTACTTTCAATTTTTCCGTAGATAAAATTCATTTGAGGAGATCCAATAAATCCGGCTACAAATTTATTCTCAGGATTATTAAATAATTCAATTGGAGCAGCAATTTGCATAATTACACCATCTTTCAATACTACTATTCTTTCGCCCAATGTCATGGCCTCAACCTGATCATGTGTAACATATATCATTGTTGTATCTAGCTTTTTGTGCAATTTAGCCAATTCAATACGCATCTTGCCTCGCAATTTCGCGTCTAAATTACTTAAGGGTTCATCAAATAAAAATACTTCAGGGCGACGTACTATTGCTCTCCCTATTGCTATTCTTTGGCGTTGTCCTCCAGACATTTTCCCCGGTTTCCTGTCCAATAGCGATTCTACATTTAAAATGTCGGCTGCAGCCATCACTCTTTCTTTTATTTCTTCTTTTGGCACTTTTTTAATTTTTAGTCCAAACGCCATATTTTCATATGAATTCATGTGCGGATATAAGGCATAATTCTGAAAAACCATGGCTATTCCCCGATCACTTGAAGCGACATCGTTTACTTTTTTATCGCCAATAAAAAGCTCTCCATCTGTAATTTCTTCAAGCCCTGCAATCATTCTTAAAACTGTGGATTTTCCACAACCAGATGGGCCAACCAATACCACAAATTCTTTATCCTTAACAGCAAAACTTATCCCTTTTACTACTTCTGCACCACCTTTATATGTTTTTTTAATATTTGTTAGTTTTACTTCTCCCATAATTTTAAATATTAAATTACTCTTTATAAATATCTCTTTAATTCAATGAATATAATGGTCTTCCAGATTCTGGTTCTTGAGGATACTTTTCACATAATTCTGCTAAAATATCTTCATGAGTAATGGCAACATTCATAACAGTAT
>CAYTSL010000071.1:0-4754 GCA_964440415.1 uncultured Flavobacteriaceae bacterium | reverse complement strand
CCATTAAGTTCGATTTCTTTATATAAGTGATTGAAATGGTCTAAATTGATGCTATTTGTTAAAGATGCCTTTGCTTCGTTATTTTTTGTACAAGAAGCAATGCATAAAAAAATTATGACGGTGAATACTATATTTTTATTTTTAAACAACTTGTTCAGTTTTATTTGATGCTTTATATGCATCCATTTCGTTTAATAAGTCAACTATCTTAATTATGGCAAATGTTGAGGCAGAGTCGGATATAGCATAGGGTAATATTAAGTTCCCTTCGTGAACCATCGAACCACAGGAATATACTACATTAGGAACATAACCTTCCCGTTCTTCTTCATTTGGCGACAAAAGTGGTTTATTTAGTTTTTTAATTATTTTAGAGGGATTCTTTAAGTCTAACAGAATAGCTCCTAAAACATATTTTCGTAATGGACCAACAGCATGTGTAATGACCAGCCAACCTTCAGATGTTTTTATTGGTGCACCACAATTACCTAACTGCACATAACCCCAAGAATCTTCTGGCTTCATTATCACTTCATAATCATTCCAAATAAACAGATCGTCAGAATACATCATCGTAATGTTTTCGCCTCCTTGTCTACCTATCATCACAAATTTCCCGTCAATTTTTTCAGGAAAAAGCCCCATTCCCTTATCGCTTACTGCTGCACCATACATGGAGCGCGCTTTAAAATGAACAAAATCATTTGTAATGATTAATTGTGGTGAAATTTTATGACCGTTGTAAGCTGTGTATGTGCCAATATATTGTGTTTTGTTATTTTCGGTAAATGCTACAAAACGAACATCTTCCATTCCCATAGATTCCCCCAATGCATTAGGGAAAATTACTCGCTCACAAATTGATGCATTCCCATCTGTGATTACATCATAATTGGTATCTAAAATATGAAACAACTCTGCTTGTGTAACGCCATCAAAAGTTAAAAACTCATTTACTCTCACTTTTTCCAGATAGTCGTCCATGGTGAAAGTTTCTTCAAAAGCATTCATTATAGACTGATCAAAGTCGTTAAGGGCAGTTGTGTATTTTAGAATGTTCTTTTTATTATAAATTTTCTTCAGCTCTTTTTCTGAACAAGACGCAAAGCCTGTTTCTTCATCTAACTTTATTGCTCCATCTCTATTTACAATACCACTTCTAAATTCAATAGAAGAAATATGGCCTTCACCAACAGATCTTAAACTAATAATAAAACGTTTTTCTCCTGTTTCAATTCCATTTTGATTTGGGTGCGCAACTATTGACGGGTTAAAAAGTGCAGCTGATTGTATGGAGTATTCTTTCGAGAAATAGGCACCTATTACCAAACTCCTGATTTCAGAAATCATTACATTACTAGGAAGTTCTGGTTGAATTTTTTTGAAATTTATTTTTAAATAATGTTCGAAGTTTCTATGTCGAAATTCAAAGTGGTTTTTAATTTCCTCGTAAAGTGCATTTAACTCATTTTCAGGAATAGACAAGACAGTATCAAGTAATCGGTTTACTCTACTTGTATTATTTGTGTTAATTGCTAAATCTAAAAAATTAATAATAACTCTTTTATCATTAGCCCTTAATTGAATATTTGATCTTTTTACTTTCATTAATATTATATAGTAATCTTGTTTAAATATTTATTCTTTAATTCCTGAACTTGCCATACTTTGGATGAAGTATTTTTGAAAAAAGGCGTAAGCTATCATGATAGGCAATGCCAAAACAACAGCTGCAGCCAATTTTACGCCCAATTGAGCTTCTGATCTTCCTCCAACAGAAAACAACGTTACCATTTGTGGCATCGTCATCAAGTTTTCCTCTCTTATAACAATTAATGGCCAAAGAACTTCATTCCAGGAATTCATAAACGACAAAATTCCCACAGTTACTATAGTAGGGATGATATTAGGGAATAACACTTGAAAAATAATTCTGAGTTCACTACAACCGTCTATTCTTGCTGCGTCAATTAACGCCTGTGGAATGGTCATAAAAGCCTGTCTAAACATTAATATGGCAAAAGCATTTAGCATGAACGGAATTATTAAAGCCGCATAAGTATCAACTAATCCTAATTTCACCATGGTAATATAGTTAGGAATCAAAGTAATTTGAAAAGGTAAGGTCATTGTAAAAATAATGATATAAAAAATAGCTTGTCGCCCTTTAAACTCCATTTTTGCAAGCGCATATCCTACCATGGAACAGAATGTTATAACTCCCGCTGTTGTTATTGTTGCCGTAATAATACTATTCATAAAAGCCCTGCCAATTGGGATTTTTGAAAACATTTGCGTATAACTATTCCAAGAAAAACTGGAAGGTAAAAACGTTAAACCTCCTATTTCACTCTCTGGTGCCAATGATGCCACAACCATCCAATAAAATGGATATAGAAAGGTTAATGATGCTACAATCAATAAGGTGTATATTAGTATCTTTTTTTTCATGATGCTACTTTTAGAATTATGTTTAATCCTCTCCTCGTTCTAAATATTTCTTTTGAATTACCACTACTCCAAGAATTAACATGGCGAAGAAGAATCCTAATGTGACTGAATAACCCATATGGAAATATTCAAAAGCTTGTTTATATACATATAGCACTGAAGACATTGTACTACTTAATGGTCCTCCTCCTGTCATAATATAAGGCTCAATAAACAAGGAAAAACCTCCAATTGTCGATAAGATTACCACCATAAATATTGTTGGGTTAATCATAGGTAACGTTATTTTTCGAAATTTTTGCCAATGGGTAGCTCCTTCAATTGAAGCAGCTTCATAATAATGGGTAGGTACAGTTTGTAAGCCTACTAAAAATAGAATAACATAAAGTCCCACATTTTTCCATGTTGCCATAATTGCAATAGACCCCATGGCTATATTAGGGTCTATTAACCAGCCAACTTTACTTAAGCCAATAGAGACTAACATTCTATTGAACAAGCCAGAATCAAAGCCAAATAATTGTTGCCATAATATAGTAACCACAACTCCAGAAACAATTACAGGCAGAAAAAATGCTGCTCTAAAAAAACCTTTAAGTTTTATATTTTGATTTAAGAATTCTGCCAAAGCCAACGAAATAATTATTTGCAATGGAATATGAATAATTAAAAACTTAAATGTATTTACAAGTGATTTCCAAAACATACGGTCATTAAACATTTTAGTATAATTGCTGAAACCCGTATATTCCATTGGAGAAATTATGTTCCATTTATGAAATGTAAGTACTAAAGAAAATATTACAGGAAATGCTACAAAAACAATAAAATGAAGTATATATGGAGATACTAAAATATAAGGAAGCCATTTTTTTTTCATCTACATATTATTTTAAGAGTTCTTATTATAAGTAACAATGACATATCATTATCAATTCTTTAACAAATTATCTACCGCTTTTGCAGCATCTTCAATTGCTTTTTCAGGTGTTTTTTTGTTATAAATTACACAGGCTTCATATTCTTGCGATATAATATCAAAGACTTCTACAATGATTTCGCTATTATCAATACCTTTTACATAGTTTGCCTGTTTTGCAAAAATTTTTAATTTAGGATTTTTATCAAAATATTCTTGAAATATTTCTTCAGTTTCTAAATTCTTTCTATTAGGCAATTGTCCGGTCATTTCTAAAAACTTTTTATCGCCTTCTTTGTCTATCAATGTTTTAATAAAATTCCATGCTTCTTGAGGTTGTTTACACGTATTAAAAATCACAATATTTTTTGGATCGGAATAAGTATAAGTTGGCCCCTGATGATTGTCAGGCACTTGCATTGGAAGAAAATCAAATTCAAAATCATCTCTTTTTTTAAACTTCTCTGAATGTTCTATATCCCAAGGCCCAGTCCATTTTGAAAAAATATCTTCGCTAATAAACCGGTCTTGCCCGGCAGATAATCGCTCCTTGGAATAATATTCTTTATTATACAACTCTTGCAAAAATCGAAATACACCAATGGCATATTCATTATTAAAAGCTGCCTTATTATCTTTAACGAGTGAGCCTCCATGAGAGGCTGCCAAGTACAAAGGGTAAAAATTAAAAAACCGTTGGTACCATATTACTTTTACTTCGGTATAGCCAACCCATTGGTCTATATAGCCATCATTATCTTTGTCTTTTTTAATAGCCTCGCCTGCTTTTAAATACCCATTATACGTTAGTGGAAGTTCTGACAAACCAAAATCACTGCCCAATCTTTTATTATAAATCGTCATGATCGGATTAATTTTCCAGGGGACTTGATAAATATGACCATCAGTTGAAGTAATTTCCTCAATGGCTTCTGCTGTACACCTTTCCTTAATAAATTCTGTAAACCCTTCTAAAGTATCTAAAGGCACTAAAACACCTGCTTTTGCATACATTTCTACACTTCCTTGCCACATATTAGCATAAATGTCAGGTGTAGTTTTACCAACTACTGAAGCTAGAATTACTTCTTCACTCGATTGTCCTTCAGGAATCGGTTGATATTTAAATTTAGGCGTACTTTCTTTATTCCATTGGTTTACAAAATATTTTGTGAATTCAATTTCAGGCATATTATTTGATGACCAAAACAAAAGGGTATCATCCTTTTCATTTTTTGACTTATTGCACGAAAAGAAGGTCAATACAATCAACACTAATATTAAATATCGTTTATTTATCATAAAATTTACAATTAGAATATGGAAAAATATACATCGATATTTTTTAAATAACGTTATTTACAAAGTACGAATTTTATAAAAC
>CAYTSL010000070.1:7269-8611 GCA_964440415.1 uncultured Flavobacteriaceae bacterium | reverse complement strand
CAAGCATATATAAGGAATATTCAGAATTGGTAAATAACCAGTCAGAACAACTAATGACCATTAGAGGGTTATTTGAGTTTACTAATTATGATCCAATACCATTAGATCAGGTAGAGCCCTGGACAGATATTGTCAAACGATTTAAAACAGGAGCCATGTCATACGGTTCCATAAGTAAAGAAGCACATGAGAATCTAGCTATAGCTATGAACAGAATTGGTGGGAAAAGCAATTCTGGTGAAGGCGGAGAAGATGAAGAACGGTTTTATAAAGACGGCAGTGGAGATTGGAAGAATAGCTCAATTAAACAAGTGGCTTCGGGAAGATTTGGGGTAACATCAAATTATTTGACCAATGCTTCAGAGATTCAGATAAAAATGGCTCAAGGTGCCAAACCAGGTGAAGGTGGGCAACTTCCAGGGGCTAAAGTAAACCCTCAAATTGCTAAAACAAGAAATTCAACACCATATGTGGGACTTATTTCACCACCACCACATCATGATATATATTCTATTGAAGATCTATCCCAACTAATATATGACTTGAAGTCAGCTAACCGAGCAGCAAGAATTAATGTCAAGTTAGTTTCTGAAGTGGGAGTAGGTACTGTGGCAGCTGGCGTTGCAAAGGCTAAAGCCGATGTTATTTTAATTTCTGGTCATGATGGAGGAACAGGAGCTTCACCTTTAACATCTTTAAAGCATGCAGGGTTGCCATGGGAGTTAGGATTAGCCGAAGCACAACAAACTCTGGTTATGAATAATTTAAGGAATCGAGTTGTTGTAGAATGTGATGGTCAGTTAAAAACAGGAAGGGATGTTGCGATTGCATGTTTATTAGGAGCAGAAGAATTCGGATTTGCAACAGCACCTTTAGTGGCATCAGGTTGCATTATGATGCGTGTTTGTCATTTAAACACATGTCCAGTAGGAATTGCGACTCAAAACCCTGAATTGCGTAAAAAATTCGAAGGTCATCCGGAACATGTTGTGAATTTCATGTATTTCGTGGCACAAGAGTTAAGAGAAATTATGTCTCAACTTGGGTTTAGAACTGTTAATGAAATGGTTGGTCAAGTACAGAAATTAAACAGACGGAAAACAATAGATCAATACAAGGCTTACGGTATAGATTTATCCCCTATGTTACATAAAGTTCCAGTTTCAGACAATATTAAATTGTACAATACAGAAACTCAAGATCATCATCTTGAAAAAGCTCTGGATTTTCAAGTAATTACTCAAGCGCATCCCGCAATATTCAGAAAAGAAAAAATTACCTTGGATTTCAAGATCACAAATGAAGACAGGGCTTTTGGGGCAATATTAAGTAATGAGATTTC
>CAYTSL010000070.1:5911-7169 GCA_964440415.1 uncultured Flavobacteriaceae bacterium | reverse complement strand
GGAAAAGCTGGTGAGCGTTTTTGTGTTAGAAATTCTGGAGCCAAGGCAGTCGTTGAGGGCATAGGAGATCATGGTTGTGAGTATATGACAGGTGGAATAGCAGTAATTTTGGGTGAAGTTGGAAGAAATTTTGGAGCAGGAATGAGTGGTGGAATTGCATTTATATATGATTCTCATAAGACATTTAAAAGGAGATGCAATACTGAAGGCTTGAACTTAGATCCTGTAACTAATAAAGAAGATATTAAAGAATTAAAGCAGCTTATTGAAAATCATTATAATTCTACACTAAGTCCACTTGCTCAACGAATTTTAGAGAATTGGGAAAAAGAATTGCGCAACTTCATAAAAGTACTCCCAGAAGAGTATCGTCAAGCTTTAATAAGATTGGAAAAAGAAAAATTAATAAAACTTTAGTGCCATGGGAAAGATAACAGGATTTCTGGAATTTAAAAGGGAGGTAGAAAAGTACGAATCTGTAAATAAGCGGTTAAAGACCTATAAAGAATTTACTATTCCTATGAATGGCAAGGACTTGAGTGATCAAGGTGCGAGATGTATGGATTGCGGAATCCCATTTTGCCATAGTGGTTGTCCTTTAGGAAATTTAATTCCGGATTTTAATGATAAAGTATATAATGGAAGATGGGAAGATGCAGCTAAAATATTACACTCTACAAATAACTTTCCAGAATTTACAGGAAGATTATGTCCGGCACCTTGCGAAGAAGCATGTGTTTTGGGTATAAATGAAGATCCTGTATCCATTGAAAATATTGAGAAGAATATAGTTGAAACAGCCTTTAAAGAAGGATGGATTACAGCAAATCCACCTGAAAAAAGAACAGATAAAAAAGTTGCTGTAATAGGTTCAGGACCATCAGGTTTGGCAGCGGCTCAGCAATTAAACAGAGCAGGACATCATGTAACAGTATTTGAAAGAGATAAAAAAGTAGGTGGATTACTAAGATATGGGATTCCTGATTTCAAAATGGAAAAGCATATTATAGATAGAAGAATTAAAATTTTGGAGGAGGAAGGGATTGTCTTTAAAACTGAAGCTCATGTTGGTAAAAACATTAAGACTGATGATTTAAAAAAGGAATTTGATGCAATGCTATTATGTGGTGGTGCAACTGAAAGGCGAAATATTCCAATTAAAGGAGCTGATTTAAAAGGTGTGTATCAAGCAATGGACTTCTTGAAACAAAATAATGAACGAGTTGACGGTATTTCAGGATTTGAAGAAGAGATAGTT
>CAYTSL010000070.1:2539-5811 GCA_964440415.1 uncultured Flavobacteriaceae bacterium | reverse complement strand
CTGAAAAGACCTTACCTGAAGCATTTGGTTTAAAAACTGACTTCAGATCTAATATTGAAGCTACTACAAAAGATTACAAGACTAATATTCCCGGAATTTTTGCTGCTGGAGATATCAGACGTGGTCAATCTCTAATTGTCTGGGCAATTTCAGAAGGAAGACAAGCAGCTCATCATATTGATAAGTATTTAATGGGTAACACTTTCTTATCTTTAAAAGATGACAATGATCTGCCTAGAGTATAAGATATTTTTTATAAAAAATCCACTTCTTTGAACATCATAAATCAATTTGTTTAAACATCTAATAATCAACAATATAAATAAATTAAGTACTATGTGACTTTAGTCTTATTTTGTTGTTAATGCATCTCATCAAATCGCATTAATATAATTTAGAATCTTTATTAGAAAAAGTCGGTAAAAGCGTTAGCTTAATATATATGAATGAATTAAATAAATATAGTAAAACAGTTACACAAGATCCTACGCAACCAGCGGCTCAAGCGATGTTGCATGCCATTGGATTGACTAAAGAAGATTTTTTCAAACCTATTGTTGGAATAGCCAGTACAGGTTACGAGGGAAATCCTTGTAATATGCACTTAAATGACCTTGCTAAATTAGCTAAAGAAGGTACTCAAAATGAAGGTGTAATTGGTTTAATTTTTAATACAATTGGAGTGAGTGATGGTATTTCTATGGGAACCCCAGGAATGCGGTACTCATTGCCATCAAGAGATATTATCGCAGATTCCATGGAAACTGTGGTTCAGGCCATGAGTTACGATGGATTAATTACTGTTGTTGGATGTGATAAAAATATGCCAGGAGCCTTAATGGCAATGATCAGGTTGAATAGACCATCTATTCTGATTTATGGTGGAACAATAGATTCAGGATGCCATAATGGTAAAAAATTGGATGTCGTTTCAGCTTTTGAAGCTTGGGGAAGCAAAATGGCGGGAACCATGGACGAAACAGAATATCAAAATATCGTAGAAAAAGCGTGTCCAGGAGCTGGGGCCTGCGGTGGAATGTACACAGCCAATACAATGGCATCAGCTATTGAGGCTTTAGGAATGACATTACCTTATAATTCATCAAATCCGGCAACTGGTGATGAGAAAAAACAAGATTCGATCAAAGCTGGCGAGGCTATGCGAAACTTGCTTGAAAAAGATATCAAACCTTTAGATATAATTACTCGTAAATCGTTGGAGAATGCTATACGGTTAGTCACGATTTTAGGAGGTTCTACCAACGCAGTATTGCACTTTTTAGCTATTGCAAGGGCTGCTCAAATAGATTTTACTTTAGCAGATTTCCAAAAGATCAGTGACAATACACCTTTCTTGGCCGATTTGAAACCAAGTGGAAAATATCTTATGGAAGATGTGCATGCTGTTGGAGGTATTCCAGCAGTATTAAAATATCTATTGAAGAAAGGCTTGCTTCATGGTGATTGCTTAACAGTCACTGGAAAAACTTTAGCTGAAAATTTATTAGATGTTCAAGACCTAACTGAAGGTCAGGATGTTATTAAACCATTAGAAGAACCTATTAAAATTTCAGGACATTTGAGGATGTTATATGGAAATTTGGCGGAAGAAGGAAGTGTTGCTAAAATAACAGGAAAAGAAGGATTAAAATTCTCTGGAAAGGCAAAAGTTTTTGAAGGTGAATATGATGCAAATGATGGCATCTGTGATGGAAAAGTTGAAAAAGGAGATGTTGTTGTCATTCGTTATGAAGGACCTAAAGGAGGTCCAGGTATGCCGGAAATGTTGAAACCAACGGCTGCAATCATGGGAGCAGGATTAGGTCAGGATGTAGCACTAATAACAGACGGACGATTCTCTGGAGGAACTCATGGATTTGTGGTGGGTCATATTACTCCAGAAGCTCAAGAAGGAGGAACTATAGCCTTATTAAAAGATGGTGATATTATCACAATTGATGCTGAAACGAACTCAATTGTTGTTGAGGTTTCAGATAAAGAGCTACAAAAAAGAAAAGAACAATGGAAAGCACCAGAGTTAAAAGTAAATCGAGGTGTACTTTATAAATATGCAAAAACTGTATCATCAGCATCCAAAGGATGTGTTACTGATGAATTTTAATTTTTTTCAATATGAAAGAAACACAAACTTTAGAAACAAATAATAAATCAACAGAAACTACTGTAAGAATTTCTGGAAGTGAAGCTGTAATAAAATGTTTATTGGCTGAAGATGTTGATATTCTTTATGGTTATCCAGGAGGAGCCATTATGCCAGTTTATGATGAGCTTTACAAATATCAAGATAAAATTCATCATGTGTTAACACGTCATGAACAAGGAGCAACTCATGCAGCACAAGGATTTGCACGTATTTCGGGTAGAGTTGGTGTGGCTATCGCTACATCAGGACCAGGAGCTACAAATCTAATTACAGGAATAGCTGATGCTCAAATAGATTCTACTCCATTGGTTTGCATTACTGGTCAGGTTGGTTCACATTTATTGGGAAGTGATGCTTTTCAGGAAACAGATATCATTGGTATTTCAACGCCTGTCACAAAATGGAACTATCAAATTACAAAAGCTTCGGAGATACCCGAAATTATGGCTAAAGCCTTTTATATTGCTAAATCGGGTCGTCCTGGGCCAGTTTTAGTTGATATTACAAAAGATGCTCAATTTGAGGAGTTTGATTTTAAATATGAAAAATGTCAAGGGGTAAGAAGTTATAAGCCAGTTCCGGAAACTGATTATGAAAAGGTAAAAGTAGCGGCTGATGTAATAAATGCTGCCAAAAAACCTATGATTGTTTGGGGACAAGGAATTATTCTGGGTGGAGCCGAAGAAGAATTAAAAGCTGTAATTGAAAAGGCTGGAATTCCTTCTGCTTGGACAATTCTCGGAGCTTCGGCAATTCCAACATCCCATCCTTTAAATATTGGTATGGTTGGTATGCATGGTAATTATGCACCAAATGTATTGACGAATGAATGTGACGTTCTTATTGCAATTGGAATGCGTTTTGACGATCGGGTAACAGGAAATCTGCAAACCTATGCAAAACAAGCGAAAGTTATTCATTTTGAGATTGACCCTTCAGAAGTTGATAAAAATGTAAAAACGGATATCGCTGTTTTAGGCGATGCTAAAAACAGTTTACAAAAATTATTACCATTATTAAATGAAAACAAGCATGAAGAATGGCATCAGCAATTCAAAGATTTGTATGCTATTGAATATGAAAAAGTAATAAAAGAAGACTTACATCC
>CAYTSL010000070.1:0-2439 GCA_964440415.1 uncultured Flavobacteriaceae bacterium | reverse complement strand
AGCGGTAAAAGTTGTGGTTCTAAACAATGGTTTTTTAGGTATGGTTCGTCAATGGCAACAATTGTTTTTTGATAAACGATATGCTTCAACAGAAATGACAAATCCTGATTTCGTTGCTATTGCCAAAGGATATTACCTTAATGCAAGACGAGTTACAAAACGAGAAGAATTGGCAGATGCTGTTGAAGAAATGATAGCTAGTAAAGAAGCGTATTTCTTGGAAGTTTGTGTGGAAAAAGAAGGTAATGTATTTCCAATGATTCCAACAGGAGCAAGTGTTTCAGATATAAGATTAAAATAAGTATGGAAGAGAAACAAAATTTTACGGTTTCGGTTTATACCGAAAATAATATAGGAATATTAAACCGTTTATCAGCAATATTTTTAAAGCGCCATATTAATGTTGAAAGCATGACCGTTTCGAAATCTGAAATTGATAATGTGCATAGATTCACATTTGTTGTAATTGTGCCAAAAACATTAATTCGAAAAGTAGTTGGTCAGCTAGAAAAACAAATTGAGGTTATTAGAGCGTTTTATCATACTGAAGATGAAATTATTTATCATGAAACGGCCTTATTTAAAATTTCATCAGAACATTTATATGATGAAAAGATACAAAACAAATTAAAATTTAGACGCGCACATATTATAGCTATTACAGAACACTATTTTGTTATTGAAGCTTCTGGTTATAAGGCAGATATAGATAATATGTACGATAAATTAAAGCCATATGGTTTGTTGCAATTTGTGCGTTCAGGACGAATTGCTATAACAAGACCTAAAATGGCAATATCAGAATTATTACAAGAAATTAATTAAAAGATTTTAGAAAAAAATGACAAATTATTTTAACACACTTTCATTAAGAGACAAATTAGATCAACTAGGAAAATGTCGTTTTATGGATTCTGCAGAATTTACAGAAGGTGTAAAAGCATTAAAAGGTAAAAAAATTGTAATTGTTGGTTGTGGAGCGCAAGGATTGAACCAGGGCTTGAACATGAGAGATTCAGGTTTAGATATTTCTTATGCACTTCGTGAAGGAGCAATTAAGGAGAAAAGAGCATCTTTTGTAAACGCAACCGAAAATGGATTTAAAGTAGGAACTTATGAAGAATTAATTCCAAATGCAGATTTGGTATCTAATCTAACTCCAGATAAACAACATACCAGTGTAATAAAAGCAATTATGCCTTTAATGAAACAAGAAGCAACCTTGTCATATTCACATGGATTCAATATAGTTGAAGAAGGCATGCAAATCCGTAAAGACCTGACAGTAATTATGGTTGCTCCTAAATGCCCAGGTAGTGAGGTTAGAGAAGAATATAAACGTGGATTTGGTGTTCCTACACTTATTGCTGTGCATCCAGAAAATGATCCACAAGGAAAAGGATTAGTAGAAGCTAAAGCTTACGCTGCCGCAACTGGAGGTGACAAAGCAGGAGTATTGCAATCATCATTCGTTGCGGAAGTTAAAAGTGATTTAATGGGAGAACAGACCATTCTGTGTGGAGTGTTACAAACAGGATCTATTTTATGTTTTGATAAAATGATAGAAGAAGGAATTGAGCCGTCTTATGCTTCAAAACTAATTCAGTTTGGATGGGAAACCATTACAGAGGCTTTAAAGCATGGTGGGATTACTAATATGATGGACAGATTATCAAATCCGGCAAAAATTAGAGTTTTTGAATTATCAGAAGAATTAAAAGTGATTATGAAGCCTTTGTTTGAAAAGCATATGGACGATATCATGTCTGGACATTTCTCTAAAACAATGATGGAAGATTGGGCAAATGACGATGTAAATCTATTGAAATGGCGAGCAGCCACAGGAGAAACTAATTTTGAAAAAACTGCTGCTACTTCAGAACATATTAAAGAACAAGAGTATTTTGATCATGGAGTTCTTATGGTCGCTTTTGTTAGAGCTGGCGTAGAATTGGCCTTTGAGACTATGGTAGATTCGGGAATTATTGAAGAATCAGCCTATTACGAATCACTTCATGAATTACCTCTAATAGCTAATACAGTAGCAAGAAAGAAACTATTCGAAATGAACAGAATTATTTCTGATACAGCAGAATATGGTTGCTATTTATTCGACCATGCTTGCAAGCCTTTATTAGTTGATTTCATGAAAACTGTAAAAACAGATGTAATTGGGAAATCATTTTCAATATCTAATGCTGTTGATAATGGTGAGCTAATAAAAGTAAACGAAGTTATCAGACAACATCCAATTGAAGATATAGGTAAAACACTTCGTAGCGCAATGACAGCTATGAAAGTAATAAAATCTGATACTCAAAAAGAAGCAGTATTATCCTAATCAAGAAGATTTGAAATAGATGTATTGACGAGAGTTAGGCCATCATAAGGTTCAAATATTAAGTAGCATTGATATTTTATTGATGCTGCTTTTTTTGT
>CAYTSL010000069.1:0-8668 GCA_964440415.1 uncultured Flavobacteriaceae bacterium | reverse complement strand
GGGTTTTTTACTGTAGCGAGAGAGGGGCACGATCCCTCGACCTCCGGGTTATGAATCCGACGCTCTAACCAGCTGAGCTACCTCGCCATTTATTAATGCGTGCAAATATAAAAACAAAAAATAGCAGTACAAACATAAGCGATCAAATTATTTTCTACATTTTTTTATTATACCTAAATTATGTATATATTGAGCTTCTTAATACTAATTCATGGAAGAGAAGACTAAATTTGAGATTGAATTCCCTATTCACGCATCACCGCAGCTGTTGTACCAGTACATATCAACCCCTTCAGGCTTATCTGAGTGGTTTGCAGATAACGTGAATTCGCGTGGTGAGCTGTTTACCTTTATCTGGGATGATAGTGAAGAACGCGCCAAACTGCTTTCCAAAAAAAATGGCGAGCGCGTAAAATTCAAATGGCTGGATAATGGCGATGATGAGAAAAGTAGTTATTACTTCGAAATTAGAATTCAGGTAGATGAAATTACCAAAGATGTATCCTTAATGGTTACCGATTTTTCTGATGAAGATGAGATAGACGATACCAAAATGTTATGGGAAAATCAAATATCAGATCTTAAACAGGTTTTAGGTTCTACTTAATTAAAAAAATAAGGATTTAACCCTATATTTGTCCCGAAAAATTTCGGGACTTTTTTTATGATCAATTTTAACGGAACCCTTACTGACAGTAATTCCATATCAATTAACAACAGAGGTTACAGATATGGTGATGCCTTATTTGAAACCCTTAAGGTTGTTGGAAAAAAGATCCTGTTCTGGGAAGATCATTATTTCAGGCTTATGGCTTCTATGCGTATTTTAAGGATGGAGATTCCCATGACATTTACCATGGAATTCCTTGAACAACAGATACTGGAAACGCTTAATGCCAATACCCTTCAGGATTCCAATGCCAAGATAAGATTGCTCGTGCATAGAGTAGAAGGTGGTTTGTATTTACCAACTAACAATGACATTGAGTTTATCATTACGGCAGAAGCCTTAGCAAATGATTTTTACCTCTTACAAGACACAGCATATGAGGTAGATCTGTTCAAGGATTATTATGTGTCACCAGACCTGCTATCTACATTAAAGACCAATAACAAAGTGCTAAATGTAGTAGGTAGTGTGTATGCCAGTGACAATGATCTGGATAATTGCCTGATCCTGAACACCAACAAGAATGTCGCAGAGGCCTTGAATGGCAATCTGTTTTTAGTAACCGATAACACGCTTAAAACACCACCACTAACAGATGGTTGTTTAAAAGGAATCATGCGCAAACAGATTCTGGAAATTGCCAGAACTATTCCTGAAATAACTGTTGTAGAGGAATCCATTTCACCTTTTGAACTTCAAAAAGTAGATGAACTGTTTATTACCAATGTGATACAAGGCATTGTACCCATTACCAAATACAGAAAGAAAAGCTATACTAGTGAACTGTCAAGATCACTGCTTTCTAAACTGAATACAAAAATAAGAATGGATTAATTAAAACTAGGGTTTTCTGGTGCATTGGACCAGATGCTGTATTTACCACCTAATTCCAACATTTTTTCTTTCCAGAAGGTATTGTCTTCCTTTGAAATGATTTGGGTCTTGTAGCTGTTTTTAACCACAACCCAGGAGTTGGAATTCAATTCAGTCTCCAACTGGTCTTCATCCCATCCGGAATAACCCAAAAAGAAACGAATGTCCTTACTGGTAACTTGTTCTGTATTGATAAGATCGATGATGGTTGTAAAATCACCACCCCAATAAATTCCTTGTGAAATTTCAATACTATTGGGTATTAGGTCTGGAATTTGATGAATAAAGTACAGGTTATCCTGTTCTACTGGTCCACCATTATAGACCTTAAATTCTACTTCAATTTCTGGTACCAGGTCTGTAACACCAAATTCGAAGGGTTTGTTCAAGATAAATCCAATAGAGCCTTCATCGGTATGATCTGCTAAAATAACAACAGATCTGTTGAATGACATGTCACCGATTATGGAAGGTTCAGCAATTAAAAGATTACCTTTTTTGGGCTTTGTAACTATCATGGTTAAGATGATTTGAAATTAAATATAGAATTAATTTATTGAATATCAAATTATTCGGGATTTTTTCCCATAAAAAAAGCTCCTGAACCAGGAGCTTTTTGATTAAGTTTTATAAACGTTATTCTTAGTTTACAGCACTAGATAAATCAGATCCAGCTTTAAACTTCACAACATTTTTAGCTTTGATTTTTATAGTAGCACCAGTTTGAGGATTTCTTCCATCTCTAGCAGCTCTTCTAGTCACTGACCAAGAACCGAAACCTACTAAAGAAACTCTTTTTCCTTTTTGAAGTGCTCCTTCTACATCAATTAACATAGACTCTAATGCTTTTTTTGCTGCTGCTTTAGTGATTCCAGCGTTTTCAGCCATTCCTTCGATTAAATCTGTTTTGTTCATAATTTACTTTTTAAATATTAATAAAATAGTTGGGTTAACGTTATTGTTATATCCAATCACAAAATTATACCTAAAATCCATTCACGCAAGTAATAGCAAGGGAAAAGCCCTATTTTGTTCATAACTTAGAGGTTTTGTTAATAAAGCGAAGCACTTTTTGCAATTTTTTCTATCGCAGGTATACTAAGGGTTTGAAAGCATTTTGGCATCTTTATGAAAATGATAGCCATTTAGCAGCGATTTTATGTCCATTTTTCGCTTTCCGGGTAACTGTATAGTTTTCAATATAATGAAACCTTCTGGCACAGATACTTTTACTTCTTTTTTATCAGCTTGTATGGTTCCAACGCTATTTTTATGGTCTTCTTTTAAGGTTTCTACCTCAAAGATCTTGATATTGAGTTTTTCATTATCATTATAAAGAACCGTCCAAGCCGCAGGATACGGGTTTAGACCCCTTACCTTATTATAGATGACCGCTGTTGAGTTATTCCAGTCTATTTTACAATTGTCCTTATTAAGCTTATAAGCTGTCTTAATATCGTCTTGATCAGGTTGAGCTGTGGTTTTAACAGCGTTGGTTTCTATTAATTGTACGGTCTTTAAAACAAGATCACTACCAATTTCCATCAGTTTATCATGCAGACTTCCTGCGGTATCTGTTGCATCTATTTTAACTTCTTTTTGCAGGATCATTTCACCCGTATCTATCTTTTCATCAATAAAAAAGGTAGAAACACCTGTTTTTGTCTCACCATTTATCAGTACCCAATTAATTGGTGCAGCACCTCTATAATCTGGTAGGAGTGAGGCATGCAAATTGAAGGTACCATACTTTGGCATGTCCCAAACTACTTTAGGTAACATCCTGAAAGCAACGACTATTTGCAGGTTAGCTTTTAAAGACTTAAGTTCATTTAAAAAGTCTTCATTCTTTAAATTAGTAGGCTGCAGAACTCTCAGTTTTTGGGACACAGCATATTTTTTAACAGCACTTTCATGCAGTTTCCTGCCTCTGCCTGCTGGTTTATCTGGTGCTGTGATAACACCTACAACCTGGAAATCTTTTTCAATGAGTTTTTTTAAGGTACTAACTGCAAAATCAGGTGTTCCCATAAATACGATACGCAACGCTCTTTTCTTCATTATTTTAGTTTATAGGTGTTTGATCGTGTTATTTCAATACAGTTATCTTCTAAAAGTTCAACTAAAGATCTTTTAATATCCACTTCTAAAATTGATAGATCTTCAGCTAATTTTCTTGATGAATAATCGGTGTCTTTTAATGCTTCTAAAATATTGTTTTTAATCAACTTATAATTAGGCTTAGACGGTTTTTCTTTTTTAAGAATACAAACTGAACAAACGCCACAAGGTTTAAGATCTGTTTCACCAAAATAATTAAGGAGCTGAATGCTTTTACAAACGGTTTCATTATTAATGTATTTTATTACAGCGTTAACCTGATCATGTTTTAGTTTATGCTGAACCTCTATGGTTTTGCTAATTCGGTTAATGGTCTTGTCATCTTCTCTGGGTTGAATAAATGTGATCTCGGTATCAGATTTACCTAGTTTTAAGTTAATGACTGCATCTGCTTCCAATTGCTTTAAAGTAGCTATTACAGCTTTTTCAGTTGCATTCACCTTAGAAGCTACCAAACCTATATTAACCTTGACTTCCTGCTCAAATACGCCTCCATACGTTCTTAAGACGGATTTAGTGATTAAATTAATGCTTTGGTTGTTGTCCAGATAAGCAAAAAGTTTATCACCAGACAATTTAAATTGCAGCCATGAGGTATTCTTGAATTGAGGTGTTAGACTTATAATACTGTTTCTGTCCAAAATCTGGAGTGCGTTATAGGTCGTCCTTCCCGAAAATTTATAGGTCTTACAAAAGTCATTGAAATCAAAATCAAAAGTGGTGTAAGCCCCTTCCCCATAGGAGATCTGAAAATAATTACAGAGTTTCTTGTAAACCTTTTTTATAAGATGGGTTGATGGTAACACACTTAAGAATTGATTCTTGAGCATAGTTTCATCAGCCTTGTTGGTTAGTATAATTGCATAGGCCTTCTCTCCATTTCGACCCGCTCTTCCGGCTTCTTGAAAATAGCTCTCTAAACTTTCAGGTAAATTGATATGAATGACTGTTTTTACATTAGATTTATCAATTCCCATTCCAAAAGCATTGGTTGCCACAATAACCTGTTTTTGGTCATTCAACCACGCCTGAAATCGGTTGTCTTTTTCTTCATTAGAAATGCCTCCATGATAAAAGGTGCTGGAAAAACCTTTACTATCTAAATAATTGCTTATATCTATAGATAATTTTCTGCTTCTAACATAGATAATGGAAGATTGTGGGTTCTTTTTAAGGATACTTTCTAATTGATAGTGTTTATCCTCTTCCTTAAAGACCATATAAGCCAGATTTTCTCTGGCAAAGGATTGTTTGAATAGTTTGGGTTGAAGCAGATCCAGTTCTACAATAATATCATCTACCACCTTGGGTCTTGCAGACGCTGTTAAAGCAATAATATTGATACTGGGATGCAAGTCTCTAAGAATCTTGATTTGTTTATAGCTTGGTCTGAAATCGTTTCCCCATTGTGAGATGCAATGCGCCTCATCTACAGCTATTAAATTAACGTTCATTTGCTTGATCCTGTTCTGGACCAATTCCTGCTGTAAGCGTTCAGGCGATAGATAGAGGAATTTATAGTTTCCATAGATACAATTATCCAACAACGTATCCAACTCCTTATATGGAATGCCACTGGTGAGTGCCATGGCTTTAATTCCTTTATTTGTAAGACTCTTAACCTGATCCTTCATTAAAGCTACCAATGGAGAAATAACGATGCAAATTCCTTCCTTTGCTAGAGCAGGCACTTGGAAGCAAATGGATTTTCCACCACCTGTTGGTAATAATGCAAAGGTGTCGTCACCCGCCAACACAGAGTTTATTATATCTTCCTGTAAAGGTTTAAAACTGGTGAAGTTCCAATAGCGTTCTAGTATTTGTATTGGATGCTCCATTATACAGAACGAATTATTTCTAAAATATGGTCGGTTCTGGTCCCAACCTTTTCAAAAGGGACATCTATTAAATTGTAGTCGTATTTTTCGTAGATATTCAATAAATGATCATGAATTTTAACTGATTGCTCAAAGTTTTCATAACGCTCACTATCACTGCTATAAATATTCTGCCAAGGTGATAGAATAAAAACGTGATCATATACATTGTTCTTGCAGGTATCAATAAACTCTTGTGGATAGGTGTCGCCCACATATTCCATATATGCCAAAACGTCTGGTAACCCTCTGTCAAAGAAAACCAAATCTGAAGCTTTTTTACTGGCGTCAATATATTGCTGTTTTCTACCCTCAAGTAACAACTCACTAAACAAAAGCGGATTGTCCAGGAACAGCTGCTCAATACCGTTCTTTCTGGCATCCAGCGTAACTTGTCTGGAAATTTCCTCCATACAATGGTAACCTCGTTTTGATAACTCGGCGATAATGGATGATTTTCCCGTTCCAGGCCCTCCTGTTATGACAATTTTTTTTAATTCCAATTTGGCAGGATTTTGGCTATAAAATTAGTAAATAAAATATGCATTCTATACTGTATATTTGCAAAGTAAAAAATATCTTATGAGTACCGACAAAAATAGAGACGCTTTTTATACAAAATTAAAACAGCAATTGATTGAAACAAGTCTTTGGCCCAGTATCTATCTTTATAAGTTTATTGTGGAATCTGATAGGCAAAAGATCGTTCAAATTGAGGGGCATTTCAATAATATGGGAGCCGTAATAAATACCGTTAAATCTAAAAAAGGAAAATATACGAGCGTTTCTGTGAATGTAAAGATGAAAAATCCAGATTTGGTCATTGCAAAATACCGTGAGATAGAACAAAATATCGAGGGCGTAATTTCGTTATAATTAAGTAGTTGAATTATATTTTTTTCCGTAATTTGCGAACATAAGAATACTTCGAACACTTTTTATATAATTCTACACACAAATTAATGTTAATAGACGATTTAGAATACAACACAGAACGGGAACATTTAATAATTCCTGAATATGGCAGGCATATGCAGAAAATGATAAACTACGCCAAGTCAAGGGAAACCAAGGAAGAACGTAACAAATTTGCAAATGCAATTATTTCTGTAATGGGAAATTTACAACCTCATTTACGAGATGTTCCTGATTTTCAGCATAAGCTCTGGGATCAGTTGTTTATCATGTCTAATTTTGAATTAGATGCCGATTCACCTTATGAAAAACCTTCTCAGGAATTGCTTGAAGAAAGACCAGAACCTTTGGAATATCCTCAAAACCATCCAAAATACAGATTCTATGGCAACAATATCAAGACCATGATAGACGTCTGTATGACATGGGAAGAAGGCGAGATGAAAGAGGCTTTAAAGTATACTATTGCCAACCATATGAAGAAGTGTTTTTTGAATTGGAATAAAGACACCGTTGAGGATGACGTGATCTACAATCATCTTATTGAATTATCTGATGGTAAAATAGATATGAAAGATTCTAAAGAGGATCTTGCAGAGTCATCAAGTTTATTGAGGAGTAAGAAAAAATTCGTTGCTAAAAAAGGACAAGGACACAAGAAATCTAACAAGTACAAAAAGCGTTACTAATATAAAAATTTAAACGTGTGAAAACTTTTAAAATTGAAGGAGGTCACAAACTCAAAGGTGACATCCAACCTCAAGGTGCAAAGAACGAAGCCTTACAAATTTTATGTGCTGTCCTGTTAACTTCAAAAAAAGTTAAAATTAACAATATCCCTGATATTGTAGATGTCAACAAACTTATTACCTTACTGGAACATTTAGGAGTTAAAGTTAAAAAATTAGCTAAAGGATCTTTCGAGTTTCAAGCCGATGAAATAGATCTGGACTATTTAGAATCTGATGCCTTTAAAATTGAAGGAAGAGGATTAAGAGGATCCATTATGATCGTTGGACCACTTCTAGCCAGATTTGGTAAAGGCTATATCCCAAAACCAGGAGGTGATAAAATTGGGCGTAGACGACTGGATACCCATTTTGAAGGATTTGTTAATCTTGGTGCCAAGTTTAGATATAATACTGAAGATACGTTCTATGGTGTTGAAGCCAAAGAGTTAAAAGGTGCTGACATGTTGTTAGATGAAGCTTCAGTTACTGGAACAGCCAATATTGTAATGGCTGCTGTTTTGGCTAAAGGAAGGACCAGCATTTATAATGCAGCATGCGAACCCTATTTACAACAGCTTTGTAAAATGCTGAATAGAATGGGAGCGAAGATAAGTGGAATTGGCTCCAATCTATTGATCATAGAAGGAGTTAGTGAATTGAATAAAGGAACCGAACATACCATGCTACCCGATATGATAGAGATTGGTAGTTGGATTGGATTAGCAGCAATCACAAGAAGTGAACTTACCATTAAAAATGTAAGCTGGGATGATCTTGGACAAATCCCGAATGTCTTCCGTAAACTGGGAATAACCGTTGAACGTAAAGGAGATGATATTCACATTCCGGAGCACAAGAACGGATATGAAATACAAAATTATATAGATGGTTCTATTTTGTCAGTATCCGATGCGCCATGGCCAGGGTTTACTCCAGATCTGTTGAGTATTGTTTTAGTTGTTGCCACGCAAGCGAGAGGTGAAGTGCTCGTGCATCAAAAAATGTTTGAAAGTCGCTTATTCTTTGTAGATAAACTATTGGATATGGGCGCAAAGATCATTCTATGTGATCCGCATAGAGCAACGGTAATAGGCCATGATTTTAAATCGAACTTAAAAGCGACAACCATGACTTCGCCAGATATTAGAGCTGGAGTTTCACTATTAATTGCGGCTTTATCTGCAGATGGTGTGTCAACCATTCATAATATAGAACAGATTGATCGTGGTTATGAAAATATTGATGAACGACTTAAAGCCATTGGTGCTAAAATTGAAAGAATAGACTAAAAAAGCTTATTAGGTTAAAGCAGACTTATAAGTATCCAGGCAACGTTCTCGGGCCATTTTATGTTCGACTATTGGAGAAGGATAGGTGAGTTCTTGATAATCTGTAACCCATTTGCTGATGTATTTATGATCCTTATCAAATTTTTGTATTTGAGTCGTAGGATTGAATATCCTGAAGTAAGGAGCTGCATC
>CAYTSL010000068.1:0-8747 GCA_964440415.1 uncultured Flavobacteriaceae bacterium | reverse complement strand
TTAGCATTAATCGCTTTTATAGCTTTCCCAATTGCGACAGAAGAATTGCGTTGAATTTTATGAGCCAGCTCATAACAAAATGACAATAACTCTTCTTGTGATTTTACATGATTAACCAGTCCATAATTCAAGGCTTGATCAGCATCAATCATACCTGCAGTCATGATCATTTCCATTGCACGGCCTTTACCAACTAATTGCGGTAAACGTTGTGTACCACCATAACCAGGAATAACCCCTAAAGAAACTTCTGGTAATCCCATTCTTGCATTATTACTCGCTATTCGAAAATGACATGCCATTGCTAGCTCTAATCCACCACCAAGCGCAAACCCATTAACTGCAGCAATAACAGGAGTTGATAGATTTTCTACAAAATCAAATAATAACTTTTGTCCTCTAGCTGCCAATTTACTTCCTTCTTCCATATCAAAATTTGCAAACTCACTAATATCTGCTCCAGCAACAAAGGCCTTTTCACCACTTCCTGTTAATACAATGACCTTTGATTGTTCGTCATGGTCTGCCTCTTCAAAAGCATTATGCAGTTCTTCTATAGTTTGCTTGTTAAGCGCATTTAGTTTGTTAGGTCGATTAATAGTTATGGTTGTAACACCATTTTTTGTTTCGGTCAGTATGTTATTGTACTTCATAAATTATTCTTTTGGAAAGACAACTTTAAAAGTTGTTCCATTATTTTTATGTGATTTAAAAGAAATTTCTCCGTTGTATGTATTGACTATGTTTTTCACCATAGCCAATCCAAGTCCCATTCCACTAGACTTGGTAGTGAATTTAGGTTCAAACACTTTATCCTTGTTTTCATCTGAAATACCAATACCATTATCTTTTATAGCTAGAATGACTTTGTCATGATCATCGGACAATGTTACCTCTATTTTTGGTTCTGTTCCATCAGGAATTGATTGAATTCCATTTTTAACCAGGTTTGTTACTACTCTTATTAATTGTGTTCTGTCAAATTTTGCTATTATCTCATTTTTGCTTGAATGGAAACCAATGTATTTTTCACTAAAGATATCGAGTGCCATAGCTACAATGTCTACTACATTAAGCATTTCATTTTTTTGAGCTGGCATTTTAGCAAAATTTGAAAATGCAGACGCAATACTACTCATCACATCTATTTGCTGGATTAATGTATTGCTATACTCATCTACTTTTTGATGAATTTCTGAATCATCCGGATTAAACTTTGCCTGAAAACTTTGAACACTTAATCGCATTGGTGTTAGCGGATTTTTAATTTCATGCGCCACCTGTTTTGCCATTTCTCTCCAAGCCTGTTCCCTTTCACTTGTAGCCAATTTAACCGCACTCTCTTCAAGCTCATCAATCATACTGTTATAGGAATCAACTAAAGTTGAAATTTCTTCGGTAGAAGTTTTAATTTCAATTTTTTGATTGCGCTTCTCCAGCCTAGTTGCATTTATCTTATCACTAATAGTTTTTAATGTTCTTGTAATATATTTTGATGAAAAATAGGCTAAAACAATAGCTATAAGCAGCATAAAAATATAGGCATATGCTAAACGAGTTAGGAATTCGTTTAATTCCTTGCTCAAAAATTCATCTTTCTCTAAATAAGGAAGATTAAGTATGGCTAATGGTTTAAATTTCTGATCTGTTATATATGTAAATGAGGATAGATAGATTTCACCGTTTTCCAATCGTTTTTCAACAAATCTTCTTTCTTCTGAATTTGATAAGGAATTCAAAATATTTGCTTCCAAACAAACTGCTAATGAGTCTGGTTTTAATCTTGCAAGAGACGATTTTAATAAATTACCCTCTAAATCGTATAGGTTGATTTGCAGTTTGTGTATAGCTGCAATTTCATATATTTTTTCTTTAAAAATTAGTGGAACATTTTCAGTTTTAACTTCCCAAGTATTTTCTCTTCCATTTAAAACAAAATTGATGTGCTCTTTTATGTTCTCCTCTTTGCGTTCTAATCTTTTCTTATGGTAATCTTGTGCTTCTTCATTATATTGATAAATAGTAACGCCTGCTATTAAAACTGAAGCTAAAACAACAAGGAGAACCATGGCTATGAAAATGCGTGTTCTAAAAGATAGTTTTTTCAAATTTTTCAATCTTAAATGTTGCATAAATATAGCAATAATTAAGCCAAATAATATGTGTAGTTTATAGCCAAGAAATGTTATATTTATATTTTTACCTTTAGTAATAAATTTTAATCCATGGGCTTATTAATTTTTTATGCAGCTATATCTATTTTCTTCTCATTTCTTTGTTCCATTCTTGAAGCTGTTTTATTGAGCATAACTCCAACGTTCATAAATATTAAGAAAAGTGAGGGGAAGCATTATGCTTTAGCTTTAGAGTCAATTAAAAAGGATATAGATAAACCATTAATAGCCATTCTAACTTTAAATACAGTTGCTCATACAGTAGGAGCAATTTTGGTGGGTGTACAAGCCGAAAAGGTCTTTGGCACTGGTGATAATTCTATTTTGATAGTTTCTGCATTAATGACATTCCTGATTTTGGTTTTATCAGAAATTATTCCAAAAACTATAGGAGCTACCTATTGGAAAGGACTCGCAAAAATATCAACTATCATTCTTAATGGAATGATATTTTTCTTTAAATGGACAGGGTTTATTTGGTTTTTGCAGATATTCACTAAACTATTTGGTAAAGGTCATCATGGGAGTGTTTTTAGCAGAGAAGGTTTCTTGGCTATGACTGATATTGCTCATGAAGAAGGTGTTTTTCATGAATCTGAAAGCAAGGTTATCAGAAATTTATTGACCTTTAAAGACGTCATGGCTAAAGATATTATGACCCCACGAACTGTTTTGAAAACTGAAAACGAACAAACTACCATTGAATCTTTCTTTAATGACAATCAAAATTTAAGATTCTCGAGAATTCCAATCTATAAGGACGACCCTGATAATATAACAGGATTAGTATTAAAAGATGATGTCTATAAAGAAATGGCAAATGGGAATGGTAAAAAAACATTGGCCAAAATAAAAAGGCCAATAATAATAACTAAAAGAAATTTGCCTATTCCAAAACTGTTTGAAGAACTGGTATCAAGTAAAAATCACATGTCTTTAGTTGTAGATGAATATGGTTCAGTAAGTGGTTTGGTCACTATGGAAGATGTAATAGAAACTCTTTTAGGTCTGGAGATAATGGATGAAAGTGATAACGTTGAGGATTTACAAGTGTTGGCACGAAAAAGTTGGGAAACAAGAGCGAAACGATTGGGACTAATTGATGAGAAAGACAATTAATAAATGTATTTAAACATTTTCAGATTACCAGCTCTCTTCTAATGAATCTGTAAAATTGAATTTTTCATTAAAAAATCTGTCAAATAATTGAATTACTTTTTTTGCTCTTGTATTGTCTTTCATTTCTCCTCTTTTTAATGCAGCATCATCTATGTTTTCAACAAGATCACCGTTCCAATTAAACTCTATATTAGTAATTGTTACCCTGTATTTTCCTTCTTTTTTTTGTAAATATCCGGTAAACTTTCCTCCTGGTTGTAAATAGTTAGGATAACCACTATTTTTATATCCATGAGCTTCTAATTCGTTTTTGCTTTCAAAGTTTATAGTAAAGATTACTTCATCTCTAACAATATATATTTTTTCGTAATTGCCCTGTTGGCGAAGAGACTCATATAATTCAAAAATAGAATTTTCGCTATCATATACTTTTTGCCAAATTAAATTGTTACTTTCAATTTTAAAATTATGAGGTAATCCAGATATAAACATGGATATAACCAGGGAAGTTAAAACAAGTAGGCTTTTCATCAGATATAGGGTTTTTTTAGATTAGGGACCACTAACTTAGAAAATAAATGCATTTCAGCCAATAATAATTACATTTTATCGATGAAATGCACTAAATTTTTAATTTTCATAAAGATTAATCTTAGATATGGAATCTGCTATTATTAATACACCATTAGGAAAAGCAAAGATTGAAGGGTCAATTGAAGGTGTTTCTTCTGTAGTTGTATTGGACAATGAAATAAAGAATTCTCATACAATACCAGAAGTTCTTAAAGATTGTGTAGCACAGTTAGATGAATATTTTAATGGAACACGCCAACAATTTAGTTTAAAGCTAAACCCAGAAGGTACTATATTTCAAAAAAGAGTCTGGAAGGAGCTTCTAAATATTCCTTTTGGTAAAACTTTATCATATCTACAATTAACCAAAGAATTAGGAGACATAAAAGCCATTAGAGCCGTTGCTAATGCCAATGGGAAAAACCCAATTTGGATTATTATCCCATGCCATAGGGTAATAGGAACAGACGGATCATTAACCGGTTATGCTGGTGGCTTACATAGAAAAAAATGGTTGTTGGAGCATGAAAGTCCTGTTAAACAACAATCTCTTTTTTAATAGAAAAAATTCCTGAAGCTTTGCTTCGTTCCTAAAAATTGTCATTCCCTTGAAAAAGGGAATCTACAACTCATTAATTTTCTTATATTTAGCATTCTAAAATTAAGATTACGTTCATGAAATCCTTAAAAAAACTTATTAAATTCTTACTAGTTCTAATTGGACTCACAATCGTAATTCTTTACATTACTGATACAGATTATTTACTTAAAGCTGTAAGAACCATTTATGCAAAAGGATACACAACGGCATATTTAGAAGACTATAAAGAATTTGATAATCAAGTAATAGAAAACGACAATCCTCAACCTTGGCCAAATCACATAGACTATAATAAGGCTGAAGAAACAGAGAGATTAAACGCAATAAATAAGGCTAATGGAACTATTGCATTCGTGATTATTAAAAATGATAGTATTTGGTTCGAAAATTATTATGACGGTTTTAATGAAGATTCCAAAAGCAATTCTTTTTCAATGGCAAAAAGCTATGTTTCCGGGCTTATGGGAAAAGCAATTGAAGAGGGATTTATTAAAAGTTTAGATCAACCAGTTAGTGATTATTTCCCAGAGTTTAGTGAGGGATTAGCAGCTAAAATGACGGTTGGTGATCTATCTTCTATGTCTTCAGGCACTAATTGGGATGAAGCTTACTACTCGCCACTATCAATAACCACCAGAGCCTATTTTGATGATGATCTGAAAAAAGTAATCCTTGGATTAAAAGTAGTTAACGAACCTGGAACAAAATATAAATATGCGAGTGGGGACACACAACTTTTGGCAATGGTTATCGAAAAAGCTACAGGTAAAAAACTATACGATTATTTAACGGAAAGCTTCTGGAAACCTCTAGGATGTGAAAATTCAACCCTTTGGCAAGTAGACAGCGAAGAACATGATTTAGTGAAAGCCTATTGTTGTATTGCAAGTAATGCAAAAGATTTTGCACGATTTGGTAAACTATATAAAGATCAAGGAAAATGGAATGGTCAACAACTATTAGACTCTGCTTTTGTTGCTAAATCTGTAATACCTCGATTTTCAGATAGTCCAGAATATGGTTATGGTTGGTGGTTAAAAGATGTTGGAGACAAACATTTTTTTATGATGCGCGGTCATTTAGGTCAATACGTAATTGTTGAGCCAAATGATAATGTTATTATTGTAAGGCTGGGTCACTCTAAAGGCCCTGGTGATGAAATTGCATCGTTTACTCCAGATATTACATCTTATATAGAAGAAGCTTATAACATGTTAAACACAAATTAAATAGTTTAAGGTTTGATTAAATAGTATGATCTCAAAATTAAATCTAGAAAACATATTATTTCTTGATATTGAAACGGTTCCAGAGGTTCAAGATTTTAATGAGTTAGACAACATTAAGCAAGAACTGTGGGAACTTAAATCTAAATACCAACGTAGGGATGAATTTACTGCTGAAGAGTTTTACCCAAGCTCTGGAATTTGGGCGGAATTTGGTAAAATAATATGTATCTCCGCTGGGTATTTTACTTTTAAAGGTGATGTTAGAACATTTAGGGTAACCTCTTTTTATGGTGAAGAAATTAATCTCCTTAAAGACTTTAAAAATCTTTTGATCTCGCATTTTAGTCAGGCCAAACATTTATTGTGTGCTCATAATGGAAAGGAATTTGACTTCCCTTATATAGCACGGCGAATGATAATTAATGGAATTGAATTACCGTATAAGTTAAATTTATTTGGTAAAAAACCCTGGGAAGTTGCACATTTAGATACGCTTGAATTATGGAAATTTGGTGATTATAAAAATTATACCTCCTTAAAATTATTGACCAATGTTTTAAACATACCTTCACCAAAAGATGATATAGAAGGTAGTGACGTATTCAGGGTTTACTATGAAGAAAATGATATTGCCAGAATAATAGACTATTGCGAAAAAGACACAATTGCCGTTGCTCAAATAATATTAAGGCTAAGAGGCGATAAATTACTTGATGAGAATGAAATAATTCAAGTTTAATTAAAATGATTCAATAACTAATGAAGAAGACCTCAATTCTATCTGTACAAGATCTTTCGGTTTCTGCATTTTCTAAAGAAAGAGAAACAAGTATACTAAATAACATTTCGTTTTCTTTGAAAGAGGATGAAATTCTGGGCATAGTTGGGGAATCTGGTTCAGGAAAATCCATTACTGCTTTATCTATTTTAAAATTACTACCAAAAACCGCTTTAAAAATAACTTCTGGCTCTATTATATTTGATAATGAAGAGCTAACTACCCTTTCAGAAAAACACTTTAAATCTATAAGAGGAAATAAAATAAGCATGATCTTTCAAGAACCAATGAGTGCTTTAAACCCTTCTATGACCTGTGGTGATCAAGTAAATGAAATTCTCAAACAACATACTCTTTTATCAAAAAAGGAGCGAATTGAAGAAACCTTAAACCTGTTTGAAAAAGTTAAATTACCACAGCCTAAACGTGCATATAAAGCGTATCCACACGAAATATCAGGAGGGCAACAGCAACGTGTAATGATCGCCATGGCGATTGCCTGCAAGCCTAAAATTTTAATTGCCGACGAACCTACCACAGCTTTGGATGTTACCGTTCAAAAAGAGATAATCGGTCTGTTAAAAGAGCTCCAAAAGGAAACAAAAATGAGTATCCTGTTCATTTCTCACGATTTATCATTAGTAAGTGAAATTGCAAACAGGGTATTGGTTATGTATCAAGGAAAAATTGTGGAGCAAGGAACGGTAAAGACCATTTTTAATAATCCAAAACATATATATACTAAGGCGCTACTTAATTCCAGACCTTCCATAGATACTCGTTTAAAAAAATTACCTACAATTCAAGATTTTTTAAATAACAAGGTAGATGATACGATCATACTTAAAACTGAAAGAGAGAAAAGACACCAAAGTATTTACAGTAAACAGCCTCTGTTAGAAATTGTAAATCTTGAAAAAGAATACTTCTCTAAACCAAGTTTATTTAAAAATTCTGAAGGGTTTAAAGCCGTTAATGATGTGAGCTTTAAACTATATGAGGGCGAAACCTTAGGTTTGGTTGGCGAATCAGGTTGTGGTAAATCCACTTTAGGAAATGCTATTTTACAATTGGATAAAGCTACTGCTGGACAAATATTATATAGAGGAAAGGATGTTACTAATCTTTCAAAATCCTTAATACGGAAGTTAAGAAAAGATATCCAAATCATTTTTCAGGATCCGTTTTCGTCTTTAAATCCACGAATCCCTGTTGGTAGAGCTATTATGGAGCCAATGAAAGTGCATAACCTCTATAATTCAGATAAACAACGTAAAGAAAAAGCTATTGAAATTTTAGAACGGGTTGGATTGTCTGAAGAGTTTTTTAACAGATATCCTCATGAATTCTCCGGAGGCCAAAGACAACGTATAGGCATTGCAAGAACAATTGCCTTAGATCCCAAACTAATTATATGTGATGAGTCTGTCTCGGCACTAGATATTTCAGTACAAGCACAGGTACTTAATTTATTGAATGAACTCAAAGAGAATTTTGGGTTCACATATATTTTTATTTCTCATGACCTTTCGGTTGTAAAATATATGTCTGATCAGTTATTGGTAATGAAGGAAGGAAAAATAGAAGAAATCGGTGAAGCCGATTCAATTTACAACAATCCTAAAAAAGAGTACACAAAGAAGTTGATAGAAGCTATTCCCAAAGGATTATAGCATAAATACTTTTTTAGTTAAGTATAAAAAACTTTTAATAAAATGTTTTGTGTGTTGAAGGTTTTTGTAGAATTCACTTTCGTGATAAGATTTTGTTCTTGGTAGATTTGGGGTCATAACAAAAAGGTTAAGTTCATGGTAGATTTGGGACAACAAGTAGGTTTATTTAGGGACTGTAAATGTGCAATAAATATTTCAATTTATCAGTTTATATGCGTTTATTTTCGATGTAATACGTAAAATTTTAACATTTGAATATTTCAAAAGTTTTAACTTCATTTAGGAATTCAAGGCTGACTTTTGTTTAATCAATTTATTTTCAATCTATTAGATTAATTTATCCATTAATAATGTATTTCTTCAATCAACTAAGATTAATAATTTCATTTTGTGCAAATAGAAGTGACCATTAGTGAATAGAAGAAAATTCCAATTTATGCAGTTCATCGAATATATTTGTCGTTAGTGGGATTTCTGTGTAAGTTTGCTTATTAACTGCAATGGCCCCAAGCTATTCTAATACCCGCTTATTATGGAAAAAACTACTTTTTGTTTCAAGACAGCAGCGCTTGCTATTTTCTTGCTGTGTTCATATTCAAG
>CAYTSL010000067.1:0-8757 GCA_964440415.1 uncultured Flavobacteriaceae bacterium | reverse complement strand
AGATCGTATATTTTTCTCTTTAGGTGTGAATTATTGTAAATCTAAAGGACAGAACCCATTATTATGTTTTAATCTTAAAATGTAATTACATTATGGGCTTTACAGTATTTAAAAGATAGTCTTCTAGTAAGTCATAATTCAACTCCTTATTGTAATCCGCATTTTTTCCTTATTTCCGAATCGGGAACATTTTTTTATAGGTTGCGCAGCGCCACGCCCACTCAATTGGGCCAAACTTAAACCACTTAAACCAAAGCATGCTAAACACAAGCTGAAATACAAGAATTGTCGTTGCTGTATATAATATTTGCTCAAAGTTCATCTCTCCGTGAAAATTTAAACCGACTATGGGATAAAATACCAGAATGCCCAAAACCGTATGCCCAATGTACGAGGTTAACGACATGCGACCGTATGCTTTTAACACATTCCACATAAAAAAATTGGATAGCTTTTTAAGTAAAATGGCAATTATGGAGATGTATGATAAGGACAGCGAAATTTGACCGATTTGGTGAATTAACTTGTAACCAACGCTGTACCAAGTTTTTGGGAAAGCCGACACTCCCCCTTTCAGGGTCATGGCTAAACCGGTAAAAGCAACTCCTAAAACCAACCAGGTAAATAACACTTTGGGTTTATGTACTCTTTCGGTAAAATAACCCGAGCTATACAAATAACTACCCAGCAAAAACAAACCCAGCACTTTAAACGGGCGTCCCGATGGAATAAAATCGTACCAACGCCAAATTACATTATGAAAGTTTGTTTTTAAAACCGTAAGAATGTCCATCGATTGAAAACCGGCAACCACTTCGGCTGGCGACATATCAGGATAAACTTTTAATGCGGTTTTAGGTAGCGCAACAATATCTTGAGCAAAGGTGTACATATAAACCACATCGAGTAGCAACGGTGTAAAAAACAAAATTATTGCCGTTTTTAGCACTTGCTTTTCACTTAGGTTTCGTAGTGCCAAAACAATAAAGCCCATAAGTGCATAAAGCATTAAAATATCTCCCGACCAAATGCTGGCATGTGCCAAACCAATTAGTAATAGGAGCGCCAAACGTCGTGCATAAAAAGGCGGAAAATCGGGGTTGTTTCGGTTGCGCGATATTTGCAGGCTAAAACCAATACCAAACAACAACGAGAAAATGGTGTAGAATTTAGTGTCGACAAAAAACTTTAACAGCTTATAAAGCATTGTATCTACCTCAATATTGCCAAATGCTTCTATTTCCTCGAAAGGCAAAAACTTAATCCCACTCCAACTTAAAATATTGGCATATAAAATTCCAATTAGCGCAAAGCCTCGAATTACATCGAGTAACTCTATACGTTTTGTGGTTGGTTTTAGTTGATTGTTCTCACTCATATTGTTTCTTTCTGTTGGGTGAATAAAGCAAATTATTCGGTGCAAGATACAGTGAAAGATTTTATTGACACAAGTCAATTTTACATTTATTTAAACAGTCTTAAAATATTGTCAGAGTAAATGTAGTAAGTCCAGTTCTTCTACATCTCTATAGTTAAGATTAAATCTAAGTTTGAAATAAACCGCTTGTAATATGATAGCTTTCGGGAAACAATGACCTTTGAACATCTCTTTTGAAGATAAAGATAGTTATTCCGTTTTTTGCTAACTTAGAACCGAATTAAAGCTTTATTGGGAGAATTGTTTTTAATTTTAGTAATTCTAAAATTAAAAACAAAATAAAGTGCATAAATACGCTTCAAACTTGATGGTTAATTTTTCTTCTAATACTCGTACCTTTATATACTCTCTAAAAACAATATTATGTGTCGTTTTATTGCTTACTTAGGAAAACCCATCATGGCAGATGAGTTATTAATCAAACCAAAAAACTCACTATTAAGGCAAAGTCAACATGCACTAGAATCAAGCATGACTGTCAACGGTGATGGTTTTGGAATTGGTTGGTACAATACATCCATAAGAAAAGAGCCTGCTTTGTTTCATTCTATCCGCCCTGCATGGAACGATGAAAACTTGAGTTATAATGCTTCCATGATTAAATCCAACTGTTTAATGGCACATATTAGAGCCGCGACTCAAGGTGGAGTTTCCCTTGAAAACTGTCACCCATTTAGGTTTAATGAATTTTTAATGATGCAAAATGGAGGTATTAAGGATTTTATAAGGATAAAACGCAAGCTTATTAACCGTCTAAATGACGAATCATTTGAATGGATACAAGGTCAGACTGATACTCAATATATTTTTGCACTTTTTATGACTATTGTTAAGGAGCATAGACAAGAAAAAGATCTAGTCCTTGAAGATTTGACTCTCTGTTTTTCTCAAACTTTTGCTGAAATTGAGGACATGAAAAAATCAGCAAATATTGTCTCTCCCTCTTTGTACAATTTGGTTTTAACCAACGGAGAAGAACTATTGGCTACACGTTATAGCTCACAACCAGAAAAAGAATCCCGCTCACTTCATATTGCAAGTAATGCTGAATTTTATTTAAGCAAAAAAGGATTTCTTAGGTTTAAAGATTCAAAGATAAAAGATCATTCTGTATTAATTTCTTCTGAAGTATTAACTGATGAAAAGGCATATTGGCAAAATGTACCTGAAAACCATAGCATTATTGTGAACAAAAATATACAAGTCCAAATAATGCCTTTGAATTAAATTCGCTAAAAACAGGTTAAGACTTTATGAAAATTACAAAACTGGACATAACAAAGAACTGAGCTAAAAAACAACTAATTCTAGTTTAATTCCAGCCACCACCTAAGGCTTTATATAATAGTATTAATGAAGATAATTTCCTCTCAGATAATTGTGATAGACTTAATTGTGAATCGAACAATGCACGTTCAGCGTCTAAAACTTCTAAATAAGATACATAACCACTATCATAACGAGCATTTGATAAGTTAGCATTTATTTGTGCAGCATTTACTTGCTTTGTTATCGCTTCCCATTCATTAATATACATTTTAATGTCTTGTATGGCATTTTCAACTTCAGTAACAGCAACTAAGAAGGTTTTTTGATACCTAAATTTAAACTGTTCGGCCTCATATTTATAAACTTCAACTCTGCGTTTATTCTTTCCAAAAGCAAATATAGGGCCAAATAACCCACCACCAACACTTTGCGTATAGGAGCTCCCTATAAATAAATCACTTAAGTTAGCACTTGCAAAACCTGCCATTGCAGCTAAGTTAAACGAAGGATAACGCATAGCTTCCGCACCACCAATTCTTTCATTAGCAGCTATATAAAGCAATTCGGCTGCTTTTACATCAGGTCTGTTTTCCAATAAAGAAGAAGGTAATGATAGCGGAATATCACCCATTACTTGTAATTCGGTATTAGATTTACCTCTTTTAATTTCACTAGAAAGTTGACCAGTTAAAATTGCGATATTACTTTCTTGATAGGTTATTTGTCTTTTAATAGCTGGAATTGCAGCTTCGGCAATAGCAACTTGCTGTTCTATTTGTACTTTGTCAACTTCAGAAACATAACCAGTCATAAATCGTTCGTTTATAATATCAAACGACTTTTGTCTAATAGCAAGTGTTTGTTCAGCAATATCTAATTGATTGTCAAAATTTCGAAGTTGAAAATAAGCGATAGCAATATTGCTAACAATATTAGAAAGTACAACTTTACGTGCTTCTTGTGTAGCAAGCAATTCATTTTGAACAGCATTGTTTTCATGTCTAAATTTTCCCCAAAAATCTAATTCCCAAGACATGCTTACACCTGCAGTAGATGGGTTATAATTACTTTCTTCACTATTCACAGCTCCTCCATATTGAAAAGAAGGATATAAATTTGATTTTGAGTAACCTAATTGCGCATTCAATTTATCAATTCGGGCAACAGCTATTTTTAAATCATAATTATTTTCTAATCCTTTAATTATTAAATTAGTAAGTACCGTATCGTTAAATATCTCAAACCATTTTAGGTTTGTTACAGAGGCCAAGGTATCTACATCAATTGGTTGAAATCTATAGGAAGCAGCTTTTTGTTGCTCGGGTCTTACATATTTTGGACCTACCATACAACTTGTAGGAAGCAAAATAACGGCCAATAAAATAACAATAAGTTTATATATCTTAATCATGATTTGGAGAGTTTAATGTTGAATTATTTTCAACAGTTGCTGTTTTATCTTTCTTTTTACCAATACTTTCAATAAATACGTAAAGTACAGGGATGATAAGAACTCCTAAAATTGTGGCAACAAGCATACCGCTAAATACAGCCAGACCCATTACTTTTCTTGATTGAGCGCCAGCTCCTGAAGCTACTACCAATGGCACAACACCTAAAATAAATGCAAATGCCGTCATTAAAATTGGGCGGAACCTTAATTTTGCAGCTTTTAATGCCGATTCAATTAATGGTACTCCTTTATCATGTTCTTCTTTGGCAAATTCAATAATTAAAATAGCATTTTTTGCAGCCAAACCTATAAGTAATACCAATCCAATTTGAGCAAAAACGTTGTTTACATAATCTGGACTAAATAATTTCGCTAAGAATAATCCTAAAAATGCACCAAAAACAGCAAATGGAGTTCCTAATAAAACACTAAATGGTAACCTCCAACTTTCATATTGTGCAGCAAGAATTAAGAAAACAAAAATAAGTGCCATAATAAATACAGTTCCACCTTTACCTTCTGCAGCTTTTTCTTGGAAACTCATTGCTGACCAAGCATAGCCCATATCTGGAGGTAATACTTCTTTTGCGGTTTCTTCTAAAGCAACTAAAGCTTGTGTAGAGCTATAGCCTTCCGCTGGACCTCCCCCAATTTCAGCAGAACGGAATAAATTAAATCGAGTTGTAAATTCGGGTCCAGTTTCACGTTCAATTGTAGCAATAGAGGTTAAAGGAATCATAACATTATCTCTGCTGCGCACAAAAATTTTGTTAATATCTTCAGGGTTTATTGTGTATTCAGGTAATGCTTGTACTAAAACAATATACTGCCTTCCAAAGCGGTTAAATTCATTCACATATTGGCTTCCTAAACTTGCCCCAATTGTGGTGTTAACATCTGAAATGGATAGGTTTAATTTGGTTACTTTTTCCCTATCAATATTTAAACGTATTTGCGGAACATTAGGGTTGAAAGTAGTTCTTATCCTTCCTATTTCAGGTCTTTTTTTGGCAGCTTCCATAAATTTAACCGTATTTTCATACAGGTATTCAGGACTATTACCACCTTTATCTTGAATCATAATTGTAAAACCTGCAGCATTTCCAATACCTGCAATTGGAGGCGGTCCAAATGCAAAAACAGTGGCCTCAGAAATTCCAACAGCCAATTGGGCATTTAATTGTTTTAAAATTTCACTAGAATTGAATTCACGCTCACCCCAATCTTTTAATGAAACAAACATTAAGCCATTGTTTGTAGCGTTCGAATTTTTAAGTAAGCTCCAACCTGCAAGTCTGGTTACATCTTCAATACCTTCATTTTTTGCTAATATGGTTTCTACTTTTTCACAAACCGCTTTGGTTCTTTCTAATGAAGAAGCGCCAGGCAGTTCAATATTTACAAATAGATAACCTTCATCTTCTTCAGGCACAAAACCTCCTGGAATTTTTCCGCCTAAAATAATAATAGCTCCAATTACCAATCCTAAAAAGAGGAGCGTACGCGTTGTTTTTTTAATTAAATAGCCTGTTAAACCAGTGTATTTATCGGTTATCTTATTAAATACATCGTTAAATTTATTAAAGAAACGGTTTAATAAGCCTTTTTTCTTTTTGGCTGGTTTTAATAATAGTGCGCATAATGCCGGACTTAAAGTTAAAGCGCTTATTGCTGAAAATATTACTGAAATGGAAATAGTAACGGCAAATTGTTGGTATAAACGACCCGTGATACCTGGAGTCATCGCAACAGGAATAAATACGGCTGTTAAAACTACAGCAATTGCAATTACAGGGCCGGAAACTTCTTTCATTGCTTGATTGGTAGCTTCTCTTGGGGATTTTCCTTGTTCCATGTGATGCATCACTGCCTCAACTACTACAATGGCATCATCAACCACTATACCAATGGCGAGTACCAATCCTAATAATGAAAGAACATTTATTGAAAACCCTAATAGTGGGAAAAACATAAACACTCCAATTAACGAAATAGGTACTGTAATTAATGGAATTAATGTAGCTCGCCAGTTTTGTAAAAATAAAAATACTACAAGAATTACTAAGAAAATAGCTTCAAACAACGTGTGTAAAATTGCTGTAATACCTTCAGAAACAGCTAGGGTAGTATCTAGTGAGATTTTATATTCTAAATCGTTTGGAAATTTCCCCTCAACATCTTTCATGATGTTTTTTACATTCTCTGCAACTTCTAAGGCGTTTGAACCAGGCATTTGTTTAACACCTATTACACCTCCAGGATTTCCATTTAAAGTTGCTTGAGAAAAATAAGTTTCAGTTCCTAAGGAAATCGTAGCAACTTCTTTTAAGCGAACCTGCTTATTATCAATGTCAGATTTTAGAATAATATCTCCAAATTCTTCTTCAGTAATTAATCGATCTTTAAGTGTTACGTTATAGGTAAATTCAATGCCATTTTCAGCTGGAGGACCTCCAAATTTTCCGCCAGGAGCAATTGCATTTTGCTCTTGAATAGCTTTCATTACATCGGTAATGGTTAAATTGTATTTTGCCAACATATCTGGTTTTGTCCAAACACGCATGGCGTAATCACTTCCACCATATAATAAAACTTCACCAACACCCTTAATCCGTGCTATTTGATCAACGATATTAATGTTGGCGTAATTGTTTAAAAAATCGGCGTTATAAGTACTGTTTGGAGAATATAGAGATATCACCAACATGGGTACTGCCAGGGATTTTTTTGTAGTAATCCCAGTAGTTCTAACATCTTGAGGTAGTTTGGAAGTAGCTTCAGATACCCTATTTTGTGTAAGCATGGTTGCAATATCCAAATCGGTTCCCATATCAAAAGTAACGGCCAATCCCATATTACCATCACCAGCGTTTGTAGATTGCATATAAAGCATGTTTTCTACACCATTTACACTTTGCTCAATAGGTGTAGCAACTGCTTGTTCAACATTTAATGCATTTGCACCTCTATAACTACCGTTGACATTAATCATTGGTGGGGCAATTTCTGGGTATTTAGAAATGGGTGTAGATTTTATCGAAATTAAACCAATAATTAAAATAAAAAGTGATAGTACTATTGCAACAATAGGTCTTCTAACAAAAAAATTATCCATAATTAATTATTTTGTTTAGTTTCTGTTTCAGAATAAGGAACTGGTGCAATAGTTGCTCCAGGTGGTATAAACAAACTGCCAACAATGGCAACTTTATCCCCAACAGTTAATCCTTTGGTAACTAACCAATTGGTTCCAACTTTTGGCCCTACTTCAATTACCTTAATTTCAGTTTTATTATCAGGAGTAACTACTCTGACTTGAAAAAGACCTTGCATCTCTGAAATTGCTTTTTGAGGAATTACAATAGCATCTTTTTCAGTTTTAACAAGGACTCTAACTTTTGAAAATTGTCCAGATCGTAAAGTTAAATCTGGATTTGGAAATTGAGTTTCAATAGTTATGGTACCAGTTGTTACATCAATTCTTGCATCAGAAAAATTTAGGGTTCCTTTATGAGGGTGGATACTGCCATTAGAAAGTATCAATGATAAATCAGTTATTTTATCAACTTCTTTTTTTGTTTTTTGATAATTTAAATAAACAGTTTCACTTATAACAAAGCGTGCCCTAATATTATCTAAATCAGAAACCGTATTTAATTTAGAAGTAACTCCAAATTTTGAGATATAGTTTCCCTCTCTGGCTAAACTCATTCCAATTACACCATTTATTGGTGAATGTATAGAACAATAGCTAAGAATAATTTCTTGGTTTTTTAATGCCGCTGAAGCAGACTCAAAATTAGATTGTGCTGCTTCTTCTCGTGCAACTGAAGCATCTAAATCACGAATACTTACTGCGTTCATCTTTGCTAACGGGCGAATTCTATTTAATTCTTCTTGTGCATTTACCAAATTACTTTTAGCAGCTTCCATTCGTCCTTTCGCTATATCAACTTTGGCTTTATATTCCATAGGATCAATGGTGTATAATAATTGCCCTTTTGAAACTTTTTGACCTTCTTTAAAATAAATTCCTGTAAGAATTCCATCAACTCGTGCAACTAAATCAATATCTAATTCACCATACGTTTGCGCTGCAAAATCTTGAAAAATAGGTACATCATTATTTTCAACTGTAATAAAAGGTATTTCAATTACAGGAGGCCCTTTTTGTTCATTATTTTTACATGAAATAATAGTTACTAATAGAACAAATAAAAAAAATACTTTTTTTAATGCTTGAACAGTACTTGTTTTGCTGTTCTGGTTTCTGAATAAATGAATCATACTGTGATTTTTAAGTATATTGTTTGAAACAATAAAATTAAAAATATAAATTGAACAAAGTATAATTATTAATAAATATTTTTTGTGGATGATTATCTAAATGGATGGGATAAAAACGGAGACAACCTGCCTGGCTTTCCAGTTGGAGGACTTGATGCTATAAATGTCCAGGTAATGGTGGGTGACTTTGATGGATTAATGGACTTTGAAATTATTGTAGATAATAATACGCGTTAAATTGCCTGGAGCTTCTGAATGGAAAACATGTAAAACAGGAGAATCCTATGAAATTAGTGCTGATGAAAAATTT
>CAYTSL010000066.1:1158-8884 GCA_964440415.1 uncultured Flavobacteriaceae bacterium | reverse complement strand
CCCATTTTTAATATCTGATCCTTTTTATCTGGATTAGAACTAAAAGCTGTTACCTCACAACCCCAAGCTGATAAAAACTTTAATGCCATATGACCTAATCCACCGATTCCAATAACACCAACTTTATCCGTTGGCTTAACTCCTGCAAGAATTATTGGGTTAAATACTGTTATCCCTCCGCACAACAATGGTCCTGCTTTAGCCATATCAATTCCTTTAGGCAATTGAATTGCCCAAGACCAATGGCCTCTTACATAATCTCCAAAGCCTCCATGACGACCTACAATAGTTGCTTCTGCTGTTCCGCATAAATGCTGACTTCCATCCATACATTGGTCACAATGCATACAAGAACCAGAGAACCAACCTAAACCTACTTTATCTCCTATATTTAAATTTTTCACTTCATTTCCTACAGCTACAATTTCACCCACTATTTCGTGCCCTGGAACCAAAGGATATTGAGTCATTCCCCATTCGTTATTTAACATACTTAAATCTGAATGACAAATTCCACAATAATCTACTTTTATATCTACTTGGTCGCTTCCTAATTCCGGCAGCTCATATTGAAATTTTTCTAATGTTCCTCCAGCCTCATGAGCTGCATAAGCATTTACTTTTCTCATAGAATTATAATATATTTTTAAACTAATTAGTAGGTGAAAAATTAAGCTTTTTTAGCTTTTTTAGCTCGTTTGGCCGCTTTTTTTTCTTTAGGAGTTAATAATGGTTCCTTTTTTACGTTTTTCTTTGCGTCTTGTGATTTTGTCATGATAATATTTTTTTTAAAGATACAATTTTAGGAAACTTAGTTGATTAAATATTTGTTAAGAATAAAAAAGCGCTCAAATAGAGCGCTTTTTTTTAGTTTTAGATTAAATTTTTAAATTACAATGCATTCTCAATTATTTCTTCTACTACCTCTGGATTTAGTAAAGTACTAGTGTCTCCTAACTTATCTGCTTCATCATGTGCTATGCATCTTAAAATCCTTCGCATAATTTTACCTGAACGGGTTTTTGGTAATCCACTAGTAAATTGAATTTTATCCAATTTAGCGATAGGCCCAATACGCTCTGTTATCTTTTGGTTGATCTCTCTGCGTAATTCATCTTGATCCCTTCCAAGTGCTTCATCCTTAAGTATTACGAAACCATATAATGCATTTCCTTTAATATCATGTGGGAATCCTACGAGTGCAGATTCAGCAACCGCTTGGTGTTCATTGATTGCATCTTCAATAGGTGCTGATCCTAAATTGTGTCCAGAAACTATGATTACATCATCTACTCGACCTGTAATTCTGTAGTATCCAACTTCATCACGTAAGGCGCCATCACCAGAGAAATAATAGTTGTCATAAGCTGAAAAGTATGTTTCTTTATAACGTTTATGATTTCCCCAAATAGTTCGAGCCATTGCAGGCCAAGGAAATTTAAATGCTAAACGACCCAAAACTTGATTCCCTTTAACTTCTCTACCATCATCTCCCATAAGGCAAGGTATTATTCCTGGCATTGGCAGTGAGGCATAGGTTGGCTTAGTTGGTGTTGAGAACGGTATTGGAGCTATCATGATACCTCCAGTTTCAGTTTGCCACCAGGTATCTGTAATTGGACATACTTTTTTTCCAATATGGTCATTGTACCAGTGCCACGCTTCTTCGTTGATTGGTTCACCAACCGAACCAAGAACTCTTAATGAAGACAAATCATATTTTTCTACAAATTCCAATTTTTCTTTAGCTAAAGCTCTTATCGCTGTTGGCGCTGTATAGAATTGGTTTACTTTATGCTTTTCTACGATTTCCCAAAATCTTCCCCAGTCAGGATAGTTTGGAACGCCTTCAAACATGACAGTTGTTGCTCCATTAGCTAGAGGTCCATATAAAATATAACTGTGACCTGTAATCCAGCCAATATCTGCTGTACACCAATACACATCTTCTTCGCGATATTGGAAAATATTTTTAAAGGTGTAAGCTGTAAAAACCATATAGCCAGCAGTGGTATGCAACATACCTTTAGGCATTCCAGTTGACCCTGAAGTATATAAAATGAACAAAGGGTCCTCTGCATCCATAATTTCCGCCTCGCATTGATTTGAAGCTTTGTCCAAAAGTGGTTTCAGCCATTTATCACGACCTTTCTTTATGTTAATTTCGGAATTTATTCTTTTGGCAACCAGGACAGTTTCTACACAAGGACAAGTTTCTAACGCCTCATCTACAATTCCTTTTAAATCAATTGATTTTTTTCCTCTATAGGATCCATCAGATGTCAATACTATTTTACAATCACTATCATTAATTCTAGTAGCTAATGCTGCTGCTGAAAACCCAGCAAAAACTACTGAATGAATCGCACCAATTCTAGCACAAGCCAAAACAGAGACGGCCAATTCCGGAATCATAGGTAAATAAATACAAACCCGATCTCCTTTTTTTATTCCTTGATCTTTTAAAACATTGGCAAACTTATTAACTCGTTCAAATAGTTCTTGATAACTAATATGTTGCGCTTTTTCTTTTGGATCGTTGGGTTCAAAAATTATGGCAGTTTTATTGCCTCTAATGCCCAAGTGACGATCAATACAGTTCTCTGTAATATTAAGTTTAGCTCCTTCAAACCATTTAATTTCTGGTTTTTTAAAATCCCAGCTTAAAACGTTTTTCCATTTTTTGCGCCAGAAGAAATGTTCTTCTGCAATTTCTTCCCAAAAAACTTCGGGATATCTAATTGATTTTCTGTAGACTTGGAAGTACTCCTCTAAATTTTTAATGTGATAACTACTCATAGTTAAAAGATTGTTATGTTATAAGAAATTAGTTATGTAATATAGGTAATAAAGTTACGATTTTTGTGTCATATTAGTACGTTTTTAATCTGTTTTTTACGGATATTTTGGCATGAAAAATCAAGTTGAATTTTCGTATCCTAACAAATAAAATTTTATAGATATATCATTGCTTGAATTGTCAATGATCCATTGTCTGAATCACCAAACTTTTGGTTTTTATACTCCAACGTTAATTTTGAATTGTGGCCACTCATATATGCATTTATGCCTACTCCAAGAACATTTCTATTATCATCAATTGCATCATAACTATTTGAAGCAAATGAAATATAAGGCTGATATCTTGTTTTAGCTAAATCCCCTGCTATAACATAACCTACATGTGTATATACCATATTTCCCGTTCCATACGCACTAAACAAATAATTCTTTCCGTAATCATTCGATTGATAGGTTGCATAGGCTGTTAATGCACTACCATTGTCACCAATAGGTGAATCATAAAAAGCATCAAGGGCAAAAATGCTAACATCTTCTCCCTTTAATTCGGAACCATCCAAAATAAAGGATCCTTTAGGATGCAAGAAGAAACCTGCTCCAATATTAAAAACTTTTTTTCCGCCTAAATACGTCCCAACTTTATAAGGTAAAAAGTTTGATTCCTGATCTAAAAAATTATAGTCAAAATAACCAGCATAAACCTTTCCAGAATCTTTAGACCCTAGCAAACGTTTCCCACCATAAATAGACGCATCTCCAGCATCTCCTGGATCTCTGGAATCTAATCCGTTGGTTATTGCATCATTAATAGCAACACGGTATTGAAGTTTACCAAATTTTCCTTTTGCAAAAACCCCAATATGACGTGCAAATTGATCTGACAATCCAAGAGTAGCCCAAGATTGGCGGTTATTATCCAAGGTCATGATGTTTAATGTGCTCTGATTATTAAGACGAGAAATACCATTAAAATAATGCAACCCACCTCCTACTGAGTGATCCTTACTTATGTTGTATTGAGCCCAAACATCGTGAAAGAACAATTGAGAACCTTCACCTTTTCCTGTTGGACTTAAAGTGGAGCTATTTAAACTATTCAATCCAAAATGAGTTAGGATTAAAAATTTCTCATTGATCTGGGCATACATTAAAACTCGTGCACGTCTTAAATTAAAGTTCAATTTACTGGCATCATCAGGTACGTCATCACTATAAACAGCTTGTACTTGAGCCCAGGAAATCAATCGAAAGTATTTTTTACCTTCTTCATCGAATTTCACTTTGAGACCTCCAGAGTAATCTGGAGAACCTTGTGAATACATGCTCTGAAAACCCAATAAGGGTAGACAAAATAATAATACTAAAAGTTTTCTCATTTATTTAAAAGGTTAATTATTTGCTAAAAAATGTTCAATTCTTTCTTAAATAAGTTGATATAATCACTTCTCAATTTTTATTCTTGAATCCACTGCTATAATCTCTTCATGTGATGCAAGCAAAGGATTTATATCTAATTCTGAAATTTCAGGAGCCAACTGAAGCAAAGCAGAAATCTTGGTAATTATTTCTTCAAATGCTTCAATATCAATTCCTTTTTGACCTCGTATTCCTGTTAAAATAGGGTAAGATTTCAAAGACTTGATCATTATTCTTGCTTCTTGATTTGAAACAGGAATCATACATGAACTCACATCTTTAAAGGCCTCAATGTATATTCCACCTAACCCACACATGACTAAATGAGGGAAATTGGCTTCTTTTTTAGCTCCAATGAATATTTCCAGTCCTTTATGCATTGGCTGAACAATAACTGATTCAGCATCTTTAATTTGCATTAACTTATCAAAATTCAATAGCAATTGGTCCTCATTTTCAATATTTAGAACTACTCCTCCAACATCAGATTTATGAAGCGGTCCAACTACCTTCATAACGACAGGATATTTTATACGCTTTGAAAGTTTATCCGCTTCTGTTTCATCTAAAATTTCATGTTGATCTACAAAATTTATTTCAGCAAAAGACAGTAAATCTTTTACTTTATTTGGAGTTAAATAACCCTCTTCGCAGGAGTCAATTAGATTTCTTATTTCTCTCTTTTTTGAAATATTACCGTCGTTCAAATTATCAATAGGTTCAGAAACATTGTAAACTTTCACAAGTGCATCGCCTAGTATAACTTCGTCTGAATATGCAATGTTATCTTTCGCTATAAACTCTTGTATCTCGTTTTTGGCATTTACGACAGAAGGCAATATGGCATATATAGGCTTTTTAGAAGTCTTTCCCTTTTTACTTATTATTTCATAGGCATCGTGAACATCTCTTAATCCGGGACTACCAAAAATCACCACCACAGCATCAATTTCCTTAATTTTGTTGTCGCAGTAATCAATTATAAACTCCAGCTGTTCTTCAGTTCCTGTCGCCATTACATCTATAGGATTATCTGCAGAAGCGCCATTAAAAAGTTGCTGTAGTATAGCATCCTGATGACTCTGTTTAAATTGAGGAACCTGTAATCCGTTTTTAGACAACACATCTGTTAGCATTACAGCAGGACCTCCAGCATGTGTTATAATGGCAAAATTCTTTCCTTGGCTTTCTTTATTACATAAAATACCTGCAACATTAATCAATTCATTTCTTCCATAGCATCTAATAATTCCTACTTTTCTGAACAATGCATCCACAAATACATCAGAACTTGCTAAAGCGCCTGTATGTGATGAAGCCGCTCGATTACCTGCATCTGAAGTTCCAGCTTTAATCGCTGCAATTTTACATCCTTTATGAACCAAAGATTTGGCATGTTTCAAGAATTTTTTAGGATTTTTTATACTCTCAATATAGAGTAGTTTTACTTTGGAGCTTGATTCTTGATCAAAGGTTGCATCAAAATATTCAAGCATCTCTTCTACTCCAATTTGTGCGCTATTTCCTAAAGAATAAATACTGGAAAAGGTCAAACCAATTTGATGAGCAGCTTCAAGAAGAAAAACAGCTGTAGCTCCAGATCCTGAAATCAAATCGACTCCTTTTGGACTCAATCTTGGAATTGGTGTAGTGAAAACCCCTGTATAATTTGTGTTAATTATACCAATATTGTTTGGTCCCAAAAGACTTCCACCAACTTTCTGTACAAGTTCTGTTACTTTTTTTTCTAATATGGCGCCTTCCTCGTCTGTCTCACTAAAGCCTGCTGAATAAATAATAACTCCTTTTGTATTCTTATGTTCTGTTAACACTTTGACAGTTTCCAATACAAATTTTGCTGCAATTGCAATAATTGCTAAATCAACTTCTGGAAGCTTATTTGCATCCTTAAAAGATGTTACACCTTGCACAATATCTTTTTTCGGATTTACGACATATAATTTTCCTTTAAAATTGTTTTCAATAAGATTTCTTAAAACACTCCCTCCAGGACTAGATAGATTATCTGAACCACCAATAACTACAATACTTTTTGGGTTAATTAAACTACTGTGAAGCATAAAATATAATCAACTTTATTACTGTAAAGTAAGAGAAAAAAAATTGCACAAATACTGATAATTGTCACTGTTTTTGACATCAAATTTTTGATCATTTGATATGATTTAAAATGGCAAAATCCATGTTTAAATTCTCTAATCCGTTGAACTCCATGGATCCAGAAGATATTTAGCTTTTGATGAGACCCGATTAGGAATGGTTTAATAAAAAAATCTCCTACTTTAAAAAGAGGAGATTTTTCTTTTCTGTTCTATTTAATTATACCAAACTATATTTTTCCAATGCCAATTGTTTTCCAGCATTAAATGCTTCTATATTCAGGTTTATTATACGCTCACTTTTACGCTTGAACAATGACTTGATTGCCTCAAGCAAGCTTTCCTCTGACAAAGGTATCAAAGATGATGCTGCTCCTAATAAAACCATATTAGCGGCCTTGGAATTACCAATTTTTTTAGCAATCTCTGTGGCTTTAACAATGATATTATTTGGGTGCGATTCTATTTCTTTGAATAGTGTTTCTTGTTCCGGATAATTTTTATTGTTTATAAATGGTTCAGAATCGGTTATCATCCATCCTTCTGGTTTTAAATATGGTAAATAACGTAATAACTCCATTGGTTCTACAGATAAAATCATATCAGCTTTTCCAAGAGGAATCAAATCAGAATGAATGACCTTATCGCTAATTCTAACATGAGATTGTACCGCACCTCCACGTTGACTCATGCCATGAACTTCGGCTTGTTTTACGTACAATTTCTGGTTTAAAGCTGCAGTATCTAAAACTGCTGCTATGGTTAAGATACCTTGACCTCCAACTCCTGATAAAATTATATTTGATTTCATTTGATATTTTTATTTATTCATCTGAAAAGTCATTGTAATTATGTTGTCAAACTGAGCCTGTCGAAGTTGATATTGATTTTAGGTACGATAAGATATTTCGACAAGCTCAATATGACATTTGATTTTACTCTTCAGACATACTATTTCAATTTAATGCAGCGATTCTATGTTTAATATCTTCTTTTTGATCTCTTGATAATTGTACACAAGGTCGTTCAGAAATAATGACTGAAACACCTTTAAATTTTATCTCATTCCTAATAAAGTCCACATTATCATCATGATTTTTATGTAAAGGAACTATTTCCTTTAAATGATCTGGTTCTACTCCAAGTCCTAGACAAATCTTTTTCAATCGTCCAACAGCTGTTGAATCCTGACCTCCAGTCATTGCCGTAGCCGAATTATCAGAAATGATAACTGTTATTGGTGTATTTTCATATATGCAGTCTAACAGTCCTGTCATTCCAGAATGAGTAAAAGTCGAATCTCCAATAACTGCAATGACATTCTTTAAGCCAGCATCTGCGGCTCCTTTTGCCATAGTAATAGAAGCTCCCATGTCAATTAATGTACT
>CAYTSL010000066.1:0-1058 GCA_964440415.1 uncultured Flavobacteriaceae bacterium | reverse complement strand
TCATTTTCATTAAAATAGTTATGTAGCCGCTCTTCAATAATTGGATAACCATCTTCTACTACTAAAACCTCGTCACAATGACGATACAATTGCCTAACTTTTTCCTTTGGCATAGGATACTGTGAAATCTTTAAAATAGAATGCTGTAAATTATGCTCATCAATATTTTCCATTACATAATTGTAGGCAATACCGCAAGCTATGATTCCAAGCTTTTTACTAGTATTCAATTTAAGTACATTGACATGAGATACCTCTGAACTTTCTAATAACAGATCTTGCTTTCTGATCAGTTTATCAAACTGTATTCTGGCATTCATTGGCACTAAAGAAAATCTGGACGTATCCTTTGGCAGATCGATCTTATTTTGATGTCTTCTCTCACTTGTTTTAACATCTGCACGTGAATGCGATAAACGAGTTACCAAACGCAGTAAAATGGGAAGTTTTAAACTTTCTGACAGGTTAAAGGCATAGCGCATGATATCATAGGCTTCCTGTTGATTTGCAGGCTCCAAGGTTGGGATTTTAGCAAACTTGCCATAGTATCTGGAATCTTGTTCGTTCTGTGAGGAATGCATCGAAGGATCGTCTGCAACAACAACTACCAAACCTCCATTGGTTCCGGAAATAGACATGTTCATAAAAACATCTGCAGCTACATTAAGCCCTACATGTTTCATAACCACCATAGAGCGTCTTCCTGTATACGACATACCCAAAGCAGCTTCCATAGCTGTTTTTTCATTGACAGACCATGTGGTATGAATACCAAATTCTTTGGATTCTTTAGATTTTTGAATGTATTCTGTTATTTCTGTAGAAGGGGTTCCAGGGTAGGCATATACTCCAGATAAACCAGCATCAATAGCACCTTGAGCCAATGCTTCATTTCCTAATAATAATTTTTTCATCAGCCAATGTTTTTAAGCAGCATAAAATTATTAATTAAGACAGTCTTAAACTATGATTATTGTCATAAAAAAAGGCTTAAAATTGAGATTCTTCAATTATTTTATTTAATACAGGATGTTATTTTGAGGATAATGTAATTTTGA
>CAYTSL010000065.1:1803-8997 GCA_964440415.1 uncultured Flavobacteriaceae bacterium | reverse complement strand
AGTCCAGGAATAATAAAATTGGTAAATGGTGAATCCTGCAATATATCCAATGACAAACCAAGTCCGGAGCCATCAGGTTTTAATAGCATTAAGAAACCAGAAGGAATAGCCAAAAGAGCAACAAAAAGTTGTACAATTCCTAAAAGCGAAGATATATTTTTTTCAGAATTCAAGTAATCGTTTTTTTGAATTCATTTTTTTGAAGAAAACAAAAAAATAAAGGTTACCTATACGTAAAATCCCCAAAATCTAATAAAGCTTATCGTGAATGAAAATTAAGCTATTATGTAATCAATAACATGTTGACAAGCCCCCTCTAAATAAACCTCTTTCTTTTAGCTAATAGATAACCTTATTTTAATATTCTTATTTATCTTAAAACAATTTTTACATCCACTTGGGGAAGTAAAACTGCGTCTATTCTATATATTATACCATCAGATAATACAATTTTTTCCATCACATCTATAGGATAACCATTTGCATCTTGTATAACCAATGCATCTTCAGCGCCTATAGTCACTTCTATAACTTCACTATTCATGGCTACAATATTGGTCGTGCCATTAAACTTAAATAATTCCTCCTCTAAATTCAAGGATGAATTTACTATGTGGTATCCCGCGATCGATTTTAATTTTAAATTATTTTCCGGTCTAAATATTTGATTTAAAACGGTTGTTGGCATTTGGGAAAAAGCACTGTTACCAGGAGCAAAGACTGTAAATTCTTTACCTATTTGAAGGTGCGAGAACAGATCAGCCTCTTTTAAAACCTTAACAAAGGTTGAATAGTCTTCGGAAAACTGTAAGTATTTTGAAATGGTTAATGATTGATTAACTTCTACCTCTGTTATAGAGGAAATGTCCGTCTGCACTACCTTTTTATTTTGTGAAATTATGCTAGACGTAAAGCATAACCCAATAATAAAAAAGAGCCATTTATAATAACTTTCCCTTTTCATGATGTCCTAAATTATTGATTCCTAATCCCTTAATACTTCTTAAATATACTAAAAATTTGTCAATTTTTTCGTATATTTAAGTTAAAATATTTACAATGCTCGAAAGCAACTACGTAAAAATCTATGCCGGTAATTTCATCATTGCCCAGTTAATTTTTGATAAATTAGATGAAATTGGGATAAATCCTATTTTAAAAGACGATAATCAAACAGGTTTAACTGCTGTTATGGTAGAAGACTATCAGGCTTTGATCGAGGTATATGTTCATAAGGATGAAGAAAGCAAATCAATACCAGTAGTTGAAGAAGTTTTATCAAGCACAACAACTATTGATAGTTAGCAGTAACTTTATTCCTAAACCTTTTCTGTATTAGATTCGTACATTCTATCCCTTTGAGCATGAATTTTTGGATTTTCCATATATTCTTCAAAGGTCATATATCTATCTATCACTCCATTTGGTGTAATTTCAATGATGCGGTTTGCTACTGTATGAGCAAATTCATGATCATGTGTACTAAATAGTACGGTTCCTTTAAAGTTTTTAAGTGAATTATTAAATGCTGTGATACTTTCCAGATCTAAATGATTGGTAGGTTCATCAAGCATTAAAACGTTTGCTCGTAACATCATCATGCGGCTCAACATACATCTTACTTTTTCTCCTCCGGATAACACGCTGCATTTTTTTAGAGCTTCCTCACCACTAAATATCATCTTGCCTAAAAATCCACGTACATATACCTCTTCTCTTTCTTCTTCTGTTTTTGCCCATTGACGCAACCAATCTACCAGAGATAAGTCACTATTGAAAAACTCTGAATTATCTAAAGGTAAATACGATTGAGAGGTTGTAATTCCCCATGCGAATTTTCCTGTATCTGGTTTTAAATTACCATTTAATATTTCATAAAATGCTGAAGTGGCTCTGGAGTCTTTTGAAAACACAACAACCTTATCTCCTTTTGTTAGGTTGATATCGATATCCTTAAATAAGGTTTCTCCATCTAATGATGCAGATAAACCTTCTACATGTAATATTTGATCTCCTGCTTCTCTCTCTCGTTCAAAGATAATTGCAGGATAACGACGACTGGATGGTTTAATTTTTGATACATCCAACTTATCAATCATCTTCTTTCTGCTGGTTGCTTGTTTAGATTTTGCAACGTTTGCAGAAAATCGTCTGATAAATTCTTCCAGCTCTTTTTTCTTGTCTTCTGCCTTCTTGTTTTGTTGCGAACGTTGTCTTGCTGCTAATTGAGACGACTCGTACCAAAAAGTATAGTTACCAGAATAGTGATTGATTTTTCCAAAATCTATATCAGAAATATGTGTACACACTGAATCTAAAAAGTGTCTATCGTGAGATACAATAATTACACAATTATCGTAGTTCGCTAAAAAGTTTTCTAACCAAGAGATTGTATCGTAATCAATGTCATTGGTAGGTTCATCCATGATCAACACATCTGGATTTCCAAAAAGCGCTTGGGCTAATAGCACACGTACCTTTTGTTTACCATCTAAATCTTGCATTAAAGAATGATGATTAGCTTCTTTTATTCCTAAATTGGATAATAAAGTAGCTGCATCACTATCTGCATTCCAACCATTCATTTCTTCAAATTCTACTTGAAGCTCCCCAATTTTATCTGCATTTTCATCAGTATAATCAGCATATAAAGCATCAATTTCTGTTTTAATTTTGAATAATGGTTTATTTCCCATTATTACAGTTTCCAGAACTGGATGCTCATCATATAAATTATGTTCCTGCTCTAATACAGACATACGCTTACCTGGCTCTAAATGCACATGTCCAGATGTAGGATCTTTTTTACCTGATAATAATTTTAAAAAAGTGGATTTACCTGATCCATTAGCACCTATAATTCCGTAGCAATTTCCATTATGGAAAGTAGTATTTACTTCATCAAAAAGTACACGTTTACCAAATTGTACTGAAAGATTTGAAACTGATAACATAGTCTTGTTTAATTTTGGCGCAAAAGTAGAAAAAGGAAACAATAAAGCGAAATATAATAGGCTTTAATAATTTAACAACGCGTTAACAAGACAATTAACATTCAAAACATACTTTTGTAGTGATCAGCATGCATCCCAAATATAACTTAAGCTGATATTGATATGCGATATTTTAGTTATTTATTAATACTCTTTGTTGTCTTTGGTTGTAAAGAAGACACAACTGAAGAATTTAGTTATTCCTATTTGGGTGGAGAGATCATTAATCCAAACAACGACTATGTTGTAATCTCTAACTTTAAAGGTACAATAGATACAATAAAATTAGACACTGAAAACCGTTTTCTCTACAAAATAGAAAACCTAGAACCAGGTGTATATTTTTTCAAACACAATCCCGAGAATCAAGTTATAGTTTTAGAACCTAATGACAGCATAATGTTCAGGTTAAATACTATGGATTTTGATGAATCACTGGTTTATACTGGAAAAGGTTCTAAAAAGAATAATTATTTAATTAATCTGTTTTTAGAAAATGAGCTTAATAATTCTAAACTTTTAGATTTTTGCGAATTAACACCAAATGAATTTGAAAGAAAGACGGATTCAATAAGAAGCAGACAACTTAAGAAATTAGATGTCATAACAGAAAGATTGAATGGTAGTTCTTTGTTTAAAGAAATTGCTGAAGCTAAAATAAATTATAATTATTACGCCAATAAAGAGATATATCCTTTTGCGTATTATGGTGAAAAGGAAATAAAAAATTTAAAAACGCTTCCAGAGGATTTTTATAGTTATCGTAAAAATGTTGATTATAATAATATTAATTTAAGATCTTTCTTTCAGTATTATAGATTCCTAGAAACCCATTTTAATAATATAGCTCTAAACCAATACTTTGAGCATACTAAAGATAGCATGTTTGATAGAAAGTCCTTGCATTATAATTTGGATAAATTAGCTCTTATTGACAGCCTAGTGCAACATGATTCAATTAAAAACGATTTGTTAAAATATACAGCTGCTCCTTATATCTATAAAAGTAAGAGCAATTATAATACAAAATCCTTATTAAACGATTATATGACAAGATGTACGAATGAAGAGGATAAAAAAATGATGCAAAGTCTGGCTATGTCAGTCATGCAATTGGAACCGGGAACAAAATTACCTCTAGTGTCCGTGATGAATTCTAATAATAAAACTGTAGAATTATCAACAATTATTAAAAGACCTACTGTTGTATATTTCTGGTCATACAATATAAAATCACATTTCAAAGATAGCCATAGGAAGATAAATGAACTGAAACACAAATATCCTGAGTTGAATTTTATTGCTATAAATGTGAATAACGATAAACATGATATGTGGAAACGATCGTTAAAGCAATATAACTTCCCTGTTCAAAATGAGTATCAATTTATTGATCCTCCAAAGGCTCGTAAGGATCTTGTTATAAATTCAATTAATAAAGTAATGATAATAGATAGCAATGGGATAATTGCTGATCCTAACGCAAATATGTTTAGTATGCGATTTGAAGAACTACTGTTAGGTTTATTAAACAAATAAAAAAAGCCGCTTGAAGCGGCTTTTTTTATTTCTAAATTCTTTATTGATTTCCTTTTTTATAATCTTCCAAAAATTTTGCCAATCCGTTATCAGTCAATGGATGTTTTAAAAGCCCTTCAATAGAACTTAATGGCCCTGTCATTACATCTGCACCAAGTTTAGCACAATCAACTATGTGCATAGTATGACGAATAGATGCTGCCAATATATTAGTTTCAAAATCATAATTATCATAAATATGTCGTATTTCGGCTATGAGGTTTAACCCATCGGTTGAAATATCATCTAATCGACCAATAAAAGGAGAGACATAGGTTGCTCCTGCTTTAGCTGCTAACAAAGCTTGTCCAGGAGAAAATACTAGAGTTACATTGGTTTTAACACCTCGATCAGAGAAATACTTGCAGGCCTTAATGCCCTCTTTGATCATAGGTAATTTAATTACAATTTGATCATGTAAATCTGCTAACTCTTCTCCTTCTTTAATCATGCCTTCAAAGTCTGTAGCAATGACCTCTGCACTTACATCACCATCAACAATATTGCAGATATCTACATAATGTTTTAAAATATTGTTCTTACCAGTAATTCCTTCTTTTGCCATTAAAGAGGGGTTGGTTGTTACCCCATCAAGAATACCCATACCTTGAGCTTCCTTAATATGGTTTAAATTTGCTGTGTCAATAAAAAATTTCATTAAAAAATCTGGTTTGAATTGTTAAAATAATTTGGGTACGAATTTACAATATATTCTGAACTGGATTTAGAATCTTTTAGATATATTATAAGAACTTATAAACGACCGAAAATTATAATTTATAGTGATTTATAAGTAATTTCTCATAGATCTTATCCGGTAGAATCCGCTTTAAAATAATAGAAAATTTCTGCATAAAGGCACCTACTTTGTAATGTGTCTTTGGATGCTTTGTCTCAATTATTTTGTGAACAACTTTAGCCACTGCTCTAGGGTCTGAACTCTTATTAACATCTTCATCAATGGCATTTAAAACCTCTCCATATTTACTGTACGGAGAATCTTTCTTAACCGGAGCATGATAACGTCCTGCCGCTATATTAGTTGCAAAGTCACCTGGCGCAACATTGGTCATATGAATATTAAAGTCTTTAATTTCCATTCTAAAAGCTTCTGTAATTATTTCAAGAGAACTTTTACTAGCACTATAGATTCCTCTATATGGCAATCCCATATAACCTGCAATTGATGTTATATTTATGATAAGGCCAGAGTTTTGTTTTCGCATCTCAGGTAAAACAGCTTTGATAACATTTAAGGGGCCAAAAAAATTAGTTTCAAAATTTTGTTTAATCTCAGTTTCTGGAGTTTCTTCAATCGGACCAGTAATTCCTGCTCCAGCATTATTGATTAACACATCTATTCTGCCTTCAATTTTAATAACAGATTCAATGCATTGATTAATCGTTTTTTTATCTGTAACATCTAAAGCAACTATTGGAAATTTGCTTTCTTTATAATTATTTGGATTTCTACTGGTTCCGTAAACTTTGTAATTCTCAACAGATAAAAATTCACCTATCGATTTTCCTATTCCAGAAGAACCACCAGTAATTAGTACAACTTTAGACATAAAATAATGGGATTAATGATTCAAAAATACAATATTTAAAGGAAAGTTTATTGTACAAAAAAAGGCAAGCTACCTACGTCACACTGCTACAACCATTTACCTTTGCTGCGTTCCCGCCCTGGAGGATTCAACAGGAGCTAGTTGCGTAGGACTTGCCGACTGCAAAGATACAACCCTTTTAAAATTTTCACAATGTTTTTTTAAACTGAATTTTAATAAATATCTTGCCTAAAATTATATTTCAGAATGAAACCCTTCAAATTATTATCATTTGTATTCATATTTATTTTGTCTAGTTCTTGCGGAAGTAATTCAGCACAGAAAAAAAGCGATTTTATAATAAATATTAAAAGCAAGAATAAAACTGTTGATCTGAATGACGTTTTAACAATATCTATTGATAATCCAAAAGGCCATGAAATAGATTCTATCATCTACTCTTTTAATGATAAGATTGTATCTGATAAAATTTCTTTTAAAGATTCAAAACTTGGTAACCAAACTATTAAAGCTACCGTTTATTTTGATGGTATTAATCAAAATACCTCAACAAAAATTACGGTACTAAATAACATACCACCTAAAGTTTACTCTTATAAAATTGTAAACGAATATCCTCATGACATTACTTCGTATACTCAAGGATTAGAGTTTCATAATGGAGAGTTGTATGAAAGTACTGGGCAACGAGGGGAATCCAAAATAAGAAAAGTAGATTATAAAACAGGTAAGGTTATAAAAAATATAGATTTATCTAAAGAATATTTTGGAGAAGGTTTAACCATATTAAATGATAATCTTTATCTACTCACTTGGCAAAAAGGAACAGGGTTTGTTTATGAAGTAAATACTTTGGAAAAAAAAACCAGTTTTAGATATGGTAAGAGTAAGGAAGGCTGGGGAATTTGTAATGATGGTAAAACCTTGTATAAAAGTGATGGCACAGAAAAAATATGGATTCTTGATTCAGAAACTTTAGAAGAAAAAAATTACATTCAAACATACACTAATAAAGGAAAAGTGGTTGGAATTAATGAATTGGAATGGATAGA
>CAYTSL010000065.1:0-1703 GCA_964440415.1 uncultured Flavobacteriaceae bacterium | reverse complement strand
AAGTGGTTGGAATTAATGAATTGGAATGGATAGATGGAAAAATTTATGCCAACAGGTATCAAAAAAATGGAGTGGCAATAATAAATCCTATTAATGGAGCAATTGAAGGTGTAATAGATTTCAGTCCATTAAAAAAATTAGTGAAACAACATCCTTCTCTTGATGTATTGAATGGCATTGCATATAACAAGGCAACAAAAACTATATTCATTACAGGCAAACGATGGGATAAATTATTTGAAGTAGAAATAATTGAAAAGTAATTTGAATTAAAACTCTTGAATCTGAAGTTAAATTAAAAAGCCCACTCGAATTACTTATAATATTTTCAATTTTTGAAACTAATTTATTCTATACATACTAATTAGTAAAATCAAAAGTTTTAATTTAGCTGTCTTGGTACATTATACAAATATGAAGCACATTGTTTATTTTATTCTATCCTTAATTTTTATCACGCTTTGGAGTTCATGCAGAAACGACTTCGAGTTTTCTCCAACAACCGGTGAGCTTCAATTTTCAAAGGATACGGTTTATTTAGATACAGTTTTTACAAATATTGGGTCAAGTACCTACAATTTAAAAGTTTACAATAAAACTGATGAGAATATATTGATTCCGAATATTACTTTAGGCCAGGGAGAGACTTCGGAATATCGATTGAATGTTGACGGAATAGCAGGTAAAATTTTTGAAAATATTGAATTATTAGCACAAGACAGCATGTTTGTTTTTGTTGAAACAACAATTGATATAAGCTCATTGCCTAATTCAAATGGTGAATTTCTATATACGGATTTTATTGAATTTGGTACAGGTTCAGATGCGCAAAAAGTACAATTGGTTACACTTGTTAAAGATGCTATATTCATTTATCCGGATAAAGATGATACAACAGGTATTATTGAGACACTTACGTTAAATATAGATGGTGAACTTGTTGAGACCGAAATTCAAGGTCGGTATTTGCTACCTCCAGAATTAACTTTTACCAATGAAAAACCATACGTTATTTATGGATATGCTGCAGTACCTGCAAATAGGACTTTAGTTATTGAAGCAGGTGCCAGAGTGAACTTTCATGCCGATTCTGGGATTATAGTTACAGAAAATGCTTCGATAAATGTTAATGGGGAATTTAGTAGTGATCAAGAAGTACTTGAGAATGAGGTCATTTTTGAAGGCGATAGATTGGAACCGTTATTTGAAGACGTTCCTGGTCAATGGGGAACCATTTGGTTATTTGAAGGTAGTACCAATAATACTATTAATTATGCTACAATTAAAAATGCTGCAGTGGGAATTTTAAGTGATGGAAATGGAGAAGATATAGTCGAAAAGCTATCAATTTCAAATAGTCAAATTTATAATTCCAGTAATTTTGGAATTTTAGGACGAGCTACTTCAATTAAAGGAGAAAATCTTGTTATAAATAATTCCGGTCAATCATCATTTGCAGGAACAATTGGCGGGAAATACAACTTTACTCATTGTACAATTGCCAATTATTGGAATAATAGTTTTAGACAATTTCCTTCTGTATTGATTAACAATTTTTTAGTTGATGCAGATAATAATGTTCTTGTAAATGATCTTTTAGAAGCTAATTTTAATAATTGCATTATTTACGGAAATGATAATCCTGAATTTTTAATTGAAAAAGAAGGAGAAACCACCTTTAATTTCAAATTTACAAATTGCTT
>CAYTSL010000064.1:1722-9029 GCA_964440415.1 uncultured Flavobacteriaceae bacterium | reverse complement strand
ATTGTTAAAGAATTAAGTATTGTTAAGGAGATTAAAAACATTCATCACATACATGTTTGGCAATTAAATGAAGAGGAGACTCATTTTGAAGCTCATGTCGATTTTAATTATGATATAAAACTTTCAGATTTCGATGGGGTTTTGAAGAGAGTAGAAAAGATTTTATTAGAGAAGTTTCAAATTAACCATATAAACATTCAACCTGAATATGGTAAATGTGATAGCAAGGAGATTATTGTTCAAGACTAAAGGCAATGGATATAACTATTAAAACTTTTCAAGAGTTAACTTTAGACGAGCTTTATAGCTTACTTCAATTAAGATCTGAAGTTTTTGTAGTTGAACAAAACTGTGTTTACCAAGACATTGACGGAAAAGATAAAAAAGCACTTCATGTATTAGGATTCAAAGATAAAGAGCTTGTAGCCTACACACGTATTTTTAAGCCTGGAGATTATTTTAAAGAAGCTAGTATTGGCAGAGTAGTGGTAAAAAATAATGAAAGAGGTATAGGGTTGGCATACAGTATTATGAAATCTTCGATTGAAGCTATTCAAGAGCATTACAAAGAAACCATGATTAAGGTTTCAGCGCAAACATATTTAAAAGAATTCTACAACAATTTAGGATTTAAGCAAGTTGGTGAAGAATATCTGGAGGATGGTATTCCACATATTGGAATGATCAGAAACTAAAAGAGTATTGACTGTACTATAACCACAAAACAAAAGCACCTGTAACTACTAAACTTAAGACTAGCTTTTTTTATTTGCTACGTAAGTAATTAAAATCTCGACACGCCTATCATATTTTGGGTCACCACCAAGAGGAAATTTTCTACGCATACCAACGTATTTCATACGTTTTTTACTTACCCCTTTTTTTGCCAGGTATTCATACACATATTTAGCCCTTGCAACCGAAAGATTACGTTGTTTAGTTTTCCTATCAACCGCATCTCTGCTGTTTTGAGTACAACAAACATGACCCTGAATGGTAAAGTAAAGCTCTTTTCGATTTACTAGGGTATCGGCAATACGCTTTAAAACTTTTATAGAATTTGGAGTAAGGTAACTGTATCCGGTTTTGAAAAGTAATTTATCTAAAGTGACCTTATCTCCTTTTTTTAACACATTGCTATATATGTTTTTTTTCGGCACAACAACCTCTTCAACAACCTCTTCAATCTTTGGAACAACAATAATCTCTACTTTTCTGTTCAGACCACGAATCTTTTTAATGTCATCCTCTTTTACTATTTTAAGTAATATTTCTCCTTTCCCATCTACATTTGTTATTAGATTTTGATCTATTTCGTTATTTGAAAAAACAGTCTTGATTGAATTAGCACGATTCTGTGATAATACCTGATTATAGGAACTGGTTCCTCTGTCATCACAAAATCCATAAATAGAAATTTTACTGATGTCAATATCGTGTAAATTTTGAATAAAAAGTAGAAGTCTATTTTCTTCAGTTTCTGGCACCTCGTATTTATCGGTTTCAAAATAAACCTCATGTGTCATCTCGTTTTGAGCCAACATGAATTGTGAAAATAAAAGGATAATAAAAAATAGTTGTTTCATTAATGGTGTTTAAAAAACAGTCTATAAATATAATTTATTTTTTATATCTCAAAGGTAGTGCCAAAAAAGATTAAAGCCATACTAGGTTTGGGTAAATTCAGCTTAAACTACTTTATTCACGCAATAATTCATACTAACGTGGCGTAAAAAGAACGACCTAATTTAAATAGCCGTTGTACTTTATAGGATTATTAAGAATTTCTGAAGCCTTTTTAATTTCAGGATTAAATAGGGTATAATAGTCATACAATCCCTCCCTGTAAACGTAACGCTTCACTATCTCATCAGTTAACAATGAAGACAATTGATCTTTTTGCTCATCAATAACCTTGCTTTTATAAGAATTTAAATTTTCAAGAAGCCTATTATAATCAGACTCAATACTTGATTTAATTTCTTCATCCTGTGCTATTTCAAAAGCAGAGCTTAATGCCTTTTCTGTTTTAGTTTCAAAGCTAAAGTCGTTCTTTTTTAGGTAGTTTTTGAAGTCTTTAAAATCAGCATCGGAAAACTTAAAGGAATTTATATCCTTTACTTCGTGACTATAATAGTAACTAGTAGCATAATCAAAAAGATGATTTTCTCCTATTAGGGCTTTTGTTATTGCACTTTTTTTGGATATAGCCAATTCAACATCTGGAGCTACACCTCCACCATCAAATACTTTGCGGCCATTTTTTGTTTTAAACTCATTGTGTTTTTTAATTTTTACCGCCTTACCAGCCTCATCTCTATTCCAGTAATCTAAAGATTGTATACAACGGCCTGAAGGGGTGTAATATCTAGAAATCGTAATTTTAATTTGCGTTCCATAACTAAGTTGTTTTGGACGCTGCACCAATCCTTTTCCAAAACTCCGAGTCCCAATAATTACAGCTCTATCCAGATCCTGAAGAGCTCCTGAAACAATTTCACTTGCCGATGCGCTACTTCCATTTATCAACACAACCAAAGGTATATCAAGATCAATTGGATCTCTGCTAGTATAATATGTTTTATTGTATTTACTAACCTTTGATTTTGTTGTAACAACCAATTGTCCTTTAGGCACAAAAATATTTGTAACATTAACCGCTTCACGCAATAAGCCACCAGGGTTACCCCGTAAATCAAGTATTATTTTTTCTGCACCATCTGCTTTTAGCTCTCGTAAGGCTTCAATAGTTTGTGCAGACGCTTTACTATTAAACTTACTTAAAACAATATAACCTATGTTATTGTCAATCATAGAAAAATGTGGAACAGCCTTAATTTGAACTTCTTCTCTAGTAATAGTCGTTGTATAGTTTTTCCCCTGTCTCACATATTTAATTTCAGCAGAAGAACCAGAAGTCCCTTTTATTAAATCGCCAGCATTTTCTTTAAAATCCGCCACGTTAATATTTCCAATTTTAACAATTTCATCACCAGCTTTAAGCCCTGCTTTATCCGCGGGATAACCTTTGTATGGCTCAACGATTATTAATTTATCCTTTTTTATTTGTACTCGGGCTCCAATTCCAGTGTAATCCCCAGTATTATTAATTCGAGCCGCCTCAACATCTTGTTCGTTTAAAAAAGTCGTGTATGGATCAAGATCCTTTAACATGTTTTTTATAGCAGCATCCATCAAATCCCCAGGATTTGTTTCATCAACATAATTCATGTTCAACTCTTTAAATAAGGTTGTGAAAATCTCGAGTTGTTTTGCTATTTCAAAAAAATCACTCTTAAAAGCTGTTCCTGTTAAAAATAGAGTAACAGCTAAAACAGGAATTAAGATCTTGTTTTTAAATATTTTTTTCATTTGTAATTATTTTTAGAGGTTAGATAAACTATCTAAAAATTTTGTCAATAGTGCTTGGGTTTTACTATTAACCAACTTATAATCAGGCAAATCTTTGCTAAGGTACAGAATCATAAACGCATAACCGGAAACATTGTTATCTATTAACATATTTTTATTATGCCTGTACGCCTCTCTCATTAACCGTTTAATTCGATTTCTGTCTACTGCTCGTTTAAAAATCCTTTTACTTACAGAAACCCCAACCTGATTGCTTTTGCCGGTATATAAATAAACCATTTTTAAAGGAAAAACAGTAACAGATTTGCCCTCCTCGAATATTTCATCAATTAGTTTTTGACTTTTTAGCTTTTGCTTATTTGAAAAAGACAGTTTCATGGTTAACAAGAATACAAAAATAACCGTAATCAAAACAACATTACGAATAAAGTTGAGTGATAATAATCATATTTTGTAAATTTAAAATCCGTTAAATTAACAGATTGTATCAACTCTTAATTCTTGAGTATGGGAATTTTAAAAGTTACAAGACTCACCAATCCCAAGGAGAAGGCAAGCTATGTGCACCAATTACTTAAAGATATTAAGGCTTTGGAGCTAATGATTGAAAATGGGTTGTTTGAAAAATCACCTATAAGAATTGGAGCAGAACAGGAATTTTGTTTGGTGGATGACCAGTTTATGCCTAACGGGATTGCTCTAGATGTATTAAAGGACCTTAATGACGAACACTTCACAACAGAGATAGGCAACTACAACCTTGAGGTTAATTTAGATCCATTAGAGCTTAAAGGAGACTGTTTTTCTAGTCTTCATAATAATCTAAATACCTTACTAAATAAGGCCAGAAAAGTAACAAAAACAAAAAACTCACGTATCCTCTTAACGGGTATTCTACCAACACTTACTCTAGGGCATATGTCTATTAAGAACATGACACCAATACAACGGTATTACGTTCTTAATGAAGCCATGGTTGAGTCCAGAAAACAAGAGTTTGCTATTAAAATAAAAGGAGTAGATGAGTTGAATTTTTTGCACGACTCCGTAATGCTGGAAGGCTGCAACACAAGCTTTCAAATGCATTTACAGATCGATCCAGATGAGTTTTTAGAAAAATATAATTGGGCCCAGGCAATCTCAGGGCCAATATTGGCAGCGTGTACAAATTCTCCATTATTATTTGGAAAAGAATTATGGAGCGAAACAAGGATCTCTCTATTTACACAAAGTGTTGACACAAGAGCCAATTCATTTTTATTAAACGAAAAACAATCCAGAGTAAGCTTTGGAAGCAAGTGGGAAGAAGGATCTATTGCAAATATTTTTAAAGAGAATGTTTCCAGATTTAGGAGTTTAGTAACATCAGAATATATTAAGGATAGTGTTGAAATGCTAAAAAAAGGAGAAATTCCAAAATTAATGGCATTAAGCTTACACAATGGTACCGTTTACAAATGGAATAGAGTGTGTTACGGAGTTGGTGGCGGAAAACCACATTTAAGAATTGAAAACAGATATATTCCTTCTGGACCATCTGTTATAGATGAGATGGCTAATATGGTGTTTTGGGTTGGAGTTATGGTTGGAAGAACTGAAAAATACAAGAAAATTCATGAAATGATGGATTTTAAAGAAGTTAAATTGAACTTCTTTAAAGCGGCTCGATACGGTATGAATACGCAATTTTTTTGGGATGGAGAACTTATTTCAAGCCATAACTTAATTTTGAATGAATTACTTCCAATGGCATTTAGCGGTTTACTTAATTCTGGAGTTTCAGAAAAAGACGCTCAATATTATTTAGGAATAATTGAAAACAGAGTAAAATCCAATAATGGATCACAGTGGATGATCAAAAGCTATAGAAACCTGTTAAAAAACAATAAACCCTTTGAGGCGGCTCAAATATTAACTTCAAATATCTATAAAAAACAAGTTAAGGACGAACCGGTATCAAACTGGAGTACAACAAATCAAAATACTCAAGTTTTAACAGACGACGAAAAGATCGTTCGTCATAAAATGAGCAAGGATACTTTTACTGTAGATATTAATGATAGTTTGGAATTGGTTTTAAATATTATGCAATGGCGAAACATTCACCATGTTCCGGTAATAAATAAAAACAAAAACCTCATAGGCTTGCTAACATGGAGAGATATTAAGGACTTTTTAAATGATAAGGAAATGATAATCACATCTGTTAAAAGCATAATGATTAAAGATGTCATCACTATTTCCCAGGACAAAAGTTTAAGTGAAGCAAAGGAAGTAATGAAAAGAAACAATATTCACGGAATTCCTGTGGTTAAAAAAGGAAAGCTAATAGGAATAATTACCTCAAACGATATTTAATGATATGACAGAAGTTCATAGTAAAGCATTAGAAAAACCAACATTTGTAAGCAGATTAATCAGTAAACTTGAGGGAGCCAAAAAAGGTATAACCGTTGTTATTTTTGCTGGAATACACGGCAATGAAAACTCGGGAATATTTGCTATTCAAGAAGTTTTTAAGAGAATAGAACAATTTGACATAAATGGTGCTATTTATGGAATTTCGGGAAACTTGAAAGCTCTTGAATTAAACAAAAGGTTTATAGATCAAGACTTAAATAGAATTTGGACCTTTGAAAATCTAGAAAGAGTAATTAGAAAAAAAGAACTGAATACCGAAGAGAAAGAGCAATCTGAACTTTTCGATCTGTTAAATGAAATAGTATCTTTAAACCCAGGACCTTTTTATTTTATAGACCTGCACACTACCTCAAGTAAAACCCTCCCCTTTATAACAATTAGTGACGCATTAATTAACAGACGTTTCTCTAAGCTATTTCCCGTTCCAATTGTTTTAGGAATAGAAGAATATTTAAATGGACCTTTATTGACCTATATAAATCAACTAGGATATGTTTCAATAGGATTTGAATCTGGTCAGCACGACGAGATTAATTCCATTAAGAATCATGTGTCGTTTCTATATTTAGTGTTGGTTTATGCAAGAGCAATTAAGCAAGAAGATATTACGGACTTTAAAGAACACTATAATAGTATAAAGAATGCCTCTAAAAATCATTCAGAGATCTATGAGGTTATTAATTTACACCGAATTCAACAAAATGAAGTTTTTAAAATGATCAATGGCTTTAAGAGCTTCCAACCTATTAAAAAAGGGATATTCCTCGCGGAAAGTAATGGCAAACAAATAAAGTCAGAGAAAAAAGGAATATTGTTTATGCCGTTGTACCAAGAAATAGGGGAAGACGGTTTTTTTATTATTAGAAAAGTAAGACCAATCTTCCTTAGGCTATCGGCAATATTAAGAAAGATAAAGGCTGACAACCTATTAGTTCTATTACCTGGAATTCACTGGGAAGATAAAAGGAAACACGTGCTAAAAGTGAATCTTAAAATCGCTAGATTCTATGCAAAAAAGATTTTTCATTTATTTGGCTTTAGGAGCAAACAAGTTGATGAGACCCATCTTAAGCTTTATAACAGAGCAAGAAACGCAAGGACTAAGTTGTACGAAAAAGAATCTTGGTTTAAATCTCGGTATTAAATATCAAAATAAAATTGAAGTGTTTAAAACACTAATAGGTGTTGTTTTCCTTATTAATATCCGCCATTAATCCTTTAGGGTCAATGGTAACTGACAATATTTTGGACTTCGGTTTATTTATTTCTAAAATATAAGTTGGATATGCCCAAGCCCAGTCTTTTAATAATACTCTTGGAAATTCTTCAGGTTTTTCACCGCGCATCATTTGCAAAGGAATATAATATAGTTCTTTTGTGCCATCAGTATATTTAACCTCAAGATCAATAGGCATTGGCATTAAACCGATACGCTCCAATTCGATAGATGTAATTCCGTCATTATCTTCAATAGATTTAATCCCATAATCAATTGTGTTTATGGTTTGAGTCCA
>CAYTSL010000064.1:0-1622 GCA_964440415.1 uncultured Flavobacteriaceae bacterium | reverse complement strand
GCATGTTTCAACTCGTTGGTGGCTAATAGAAACTGAAACCATGAATGTGCCATTTCATGTGCCGTAACACTGATTAATCCATTAATACTTCCCTCACCCATAATAAAAGTACACATGCCATATTCCATTCCACCATCTCCTGCTTGAATAATTGAATATTGCTTGTATGGATATTTACCAATGTTTTCACTATAAAATTTCATTAAATCAATAGCTTTTGTCTGTAACTTTTTCCAGTTATCCTTTTTTTCTGGACTAAGGGTATTTTTATAATAGAAATGCAACAAAGGTCCATCAGGAACTTTTATGGTGTCATGAATATAATCTGGGTCTGCAGCCCATGTAAAATCATGAACATTAGGGGCTTTAAAATGCCAAGTCAATTTAGCACCTTTAGGTTGTTTTATTATTCCTGTTTCATAACCATGGCCTATTTCATTAGGGTTTTGTAAGTAACCAGTACCACCTAAAACAAAATTCTTATCAATTGAGATTTTAACATCAAAATCCCCCCAAACCCCATAAAACTCTCTTCCAATATAAGGGTCTGCATGCCAACCCTCAAAATCATATTCAGCTAATTTAGGATACCATTGGGCCATGGACAAGGCAACACCTTCTTTGTTATTCCTTCCGGAACGTCTTATTTGAACCGGAATTTGAGCATCAAAAACCATATCGAATGTTGCTTTGTCTCCTGGAAGAATAGGGTCTTCCAAATCAACTTCAAGAACGGTTCCAACAGTTTCGTGTTTTAATTTTCTCCCGTTTTGTTTTAAGGAGGTTACGTTTATATAACCAATTTCATCTGGTTTAAGCTTGCTAATCCTGCCACGAACCCTCTGGTCTGAATCTGCAACGGTTAAAGACCGAATATCCATTTCACTTCCTGGCTGAAAAGCATTAAAATACAAATGATAGAACACCTTGGTTATGGTGTCAGGTGAATTATTAGTATAAACCAATTCTTGTTTTCCCTTATACTGATACTTGTTAACATCCATGTCAATTTCCATTTTATAATCAACATGTTGTTGCCAGTAAAATGGATTAGAAGGAATAGAGTTATCAGAACTTAATTGAACCGAACTTTTACAGGAAATAAATAATATACAACTCAATATCAGAAAAGAAAAACACTTTTTCATGGGCATAATGTAATTAAAAACCCTCATCAAAAATGAATACAAAATTGATGAGGTTAATATAAAACATCTAAATTATCTAGACATCTGTGATGCCATAACTAAGGCATTATACGCATTAACAATTTTTCCTGATTTGCAAACTTCAGAAAAGGAACGAACATCTTCAGGCCTACCAGCGACTACTACTTTAGCCTTAATAGGCAAACCGGAATTTAAAATAATTTCCTTCACCTGGGCAGCCTTTAATTTTGGATAATATGAACGAATTAATGCCGCAATTCCAGCAACTGCAGGCGCAGCCATTGAAGTTCCTCCCTTTGTGTCATATTCATTTTCTGGAGTCGTAGAATAAATTTTTGCTCCCGGAGCAAAGACATCTACATTGTTTTTCCCATAATTAGAGAATCCAGCTATCATATCTGATCCATATTTTGGTGATAAAGCACCAACAGTTATATACGAATTTGAAACTTC
>CAYTSL010000063.1:0-9039 GCA_964440415.1 uncultured Flavobacteriaceae bacterium | reverse complement strand
GATAAAAAAAGTGGAAGAGATAGATTAAAAGATAAAGGACTACTATAAATAAGCATTAGATGTTAAAAAACTACTGGAAAAAAGGAGCCAAGCAAAAAAGAAGAGTAATCATTACGGCAATTATTTTAATAATAGCATTGTTTTTCCTTCGAGATGATTACCAACCAGCATTGTTATTCGTTAGAAAATTCATTTTTGTTGTCCTGTTAAGTCTTTTAGTCTTGTTTTTGGGATTACGGAAATTCAGAAGTTCACCAAGTTCTGGTAAGCGGTTTAGCATACTTGTGTTATTAGTTGTCTTTTTTGGAATTTTATATGCCGTTGGATGGCATTTTAAAATGTATGATTATATGAAGACCTACAATGTCTTCAACAACTTGAATAAGGAAGAAATAAATGAATTGCCTTTAACCCAAAACGAACGAATTCAGCCATTACGAAACATCTTTTCTATGGCTAACGAAAGTGTAGGTGAAACCAAGGACGTTTCCCTACCTCATTTAGTAAGAGTTGATGGGGAAAATAAATGGACAATGGCAATTCAACCAACAGAGAAGTATGTTTGGCAACGCATTAGTGATAATACTGAAGAAGTGTTTTCTGTATCAAGTACGACACCATTCCCAAGATTTTCGAATGAAAATAGAATTCCGGTTACTTTTTCAATAGGTGAATCTCTTAAATTTAGTAGAAACACATATCACGCAGTTGTTCAAAGGTTGAATATCTTTCAATTATTTACAATGGAACCAGGTGACACATTTTACATGAAGAACGATTCTGGTAAATGGGTTGAAGTTGTGAGTCTTATAAAGTGGAAAGGATTCTTTTTCCCGTATCCAACTTTTGGTGGTGTTATGGTTGTAGATAATGGTGATCATGATTTTATGGATTATCTGGAGAGAATTGCCATCGGTAAAGGTACCTTCATAGACCCTGATGAAACGAAAGAGCATAAATATCTTCAAAGACAAAACACGCTTTCAGAAAAAGTATCGCGTTTACAGGCTGAATCCTTGAAGTTTTTGGGTGGTTTTTCTGATCCGTTGCCTTGGAATATGGAGACTGCCGTAAAAATCCCAGACTTGGAAGATGATCAAAATCCACAACCTTTTGTGACTGATTTTGACTTTACGGATACAAAAACGGATGCTTACAGTGGATTGTATCATTGGTTCGGATTAGAGCCAGTAGGTGATGAGCGAACCAGTTTATCTTTTAGTGTTTTTATTCCTGCAGATGGAACCGATAAGGTTTATTATTATGATCACGCGGCGAAAAAGCAAGGGTATGCAGGAGTAACGGCAATGCCTTTAAAAGTTATTGAGTCTAGGAAAGAGTTTGATTGGTCTGTTAATAAACCAGTGGAATTCAGACCATATATAAAAGATATAGCCGGACGAAAACGGATGTTCTTTTTAGGTACAATTTCTGCTATTCGTAGTGATGATGCAAGTAAATTTGACGGTTCTGCTACTCCAGATCTAGCTTTAATTGATAGTGAATATCGTGATGTGGTGTGGATTGATGCTAAACGACCTAGTCAATGGGATAAGTTGGTTTATGACCAATTAAATGAAGCTTGGAGATCTAGTGAAGGTATTGAGGAATTTTATGTAGATGAGATTAAACCTGTAGCCGATGTAAAAGTTGACAATCCGAAAGCATTGAAAATTATAGATTCTTTGAAAGCAATAATTGAAAAAGATAAGCAGCAAAAAGAAATTGAAAAACTTCAACGACAGATTGATTCGATAAAGGCAGTTAAAGAAGCAAAATTACAAGAGACTTTAGATTAAATTCAACTCCATCTTAATATCACATCGATCGTAATGGCAATCTGTTTCAACAGGAATTTCTTTGAAACCATACTTCTTGTAGATATATATGGCATTTTCTAATTTCCTGCTTGAATATATAATTAGAGCTTTGAATTTTTCTTCTTTAGCAAAATCTAAACAATGTTGCATAAGTTGTTGACCAATTTTCTTTCCTCTCTGATTAGGGGAGATAGCCATTTTAGTTAGCTCAAAAGTTCTTTCAATATTCATTGACATGAGTGCTATCGTACCTACAACCTCATTGTTCAGTTTAGCAAAGAAAATATATCCGCCTTTATTAATAATATACTTTAGGGGATTGCCCAGAACCTCTTCATCATAAGGTTCTACATAAAAGAATGATCTAAGCCATTCTATATTAAGGTCATAAAAGTTCTTTGAATACTTAGGCTTAAATGAAACAATTTCAACTTGCATTGGCTCTCATAAAATCTGTAATCAAATAGGAGATGAGTTTACCAACTTGATCTTGCTGTTTCTTTTTTGGCGACGCTTCGCATATATGCAAGTAAGTCGCATTTTTGTGCTGACCAAAAAAGTTTACAAACTCTCTGACGTTATTTACACTAAAACCACTAGGAGTTTGAGCACTACTAGGTATATTCTTAATAGCATCACAATCAATTTCAATACCAAAGCTAGTATTTGAAACATGATCCAATGCTATTTGAAGCTCTGCCCTTAACTTATTTTCTTTTCTCACTTTTATCCCCTCAAAGGTGTTATATTGAACGGATTTAATCTTATTTATAGTTTTAAAAATAGTTTCGGATGTGTAGTTTTCATGTAACCCAAAAACAAAATAGTTCTTTAAAAATCCTTCAGCAAATGCATAACTAAATCCATTGCCGCTATGTCTACCTTCCTCTGGTCTAAAATCTGCATGCGCATCTATATTAACTACATTAATTGATGAATTTTTTACCAAGGAAGTTCCCTTGATATTACCGTAAGAGTTATTTTGTCCTCCGCCAATTATAATTGGAATTTTTCCTGCTTTTACTATTTGATATACTAGGTCTGTTACATGAATATCGATATTTGAAACTAAATTTCGGGCTGTTTTTATATCACTCTTTTTTGTTTGGTCCAAAGTATTTTTGGTTTCCATTTCGCCTGAAAAATCCAAGTGGCCTAAAATTAAAACCTGTTTTGCAGAATTAAATCGGTTGCTTTGAGTATTTAACAAAACTTTAATTGTTGCTTCCCAAGCCTTTGAAGTTCCTGATTTTCCGTAATTAGCAAATACGCCGATATCTTCAGGAACACCAAAAATCACATACTTAACGTCTAAATTTTTAAGTTGTTCGTATATATTGAAAACATTGGTTAATATTTGAACATGTTCACCAAATTTGGATTTACCAGAACGTTGATTTAGTAGACTCTTGAGATTAGATTTATTAAATAATATTAGGTTATCCATAGACAACAAATTAGGTTATAAATAATTACGAAATTAATTAATTATATCCATTAAATAATTAAATTAGACAACTTAGAAATCTTTTAACACTAAATTTATTCAACACATGACAAACAACAGTAGCAACACAGGATTAAAAGTCGCTTTAGGAATTTTAATAGCACTTTTTTTAGGAACAGGGTTTTACACCTCCAAACTTTACAATGACAAAAAAGAAAATGAAGCTCAACTTACTAAAGAAAAGCAGATGGTAATGAACGATTTGAGCTCCATGGCAGCCCAATATGACACTGCAATAAGTGAAAATGAAATTACAAATGGTAATTTAATTGAGGCAAGAGAGCGTATTCAAGGATTAATGGATTCATTAAAAACAACTCAGGCAAGCGTCAATACATTATGGAGATACAAACAAAAGTACTTTAATCTTCAAAAAGAAATGGATGGATTATTAACTCAAAACGATTCCTTGAGAGTTGAAAACTCCTTACTTGCAACTACTTTAGATAGTACACAAGTACAATTAGCCGAAAGAAGTGTATTTACAGATTCCTTATTAATACAAAACACTGAACTAGCCACTGTTGTGGAAGATGCTTCAGTATTGTCAACAGTAGGATTAAAAGGATTTGGCGTAATTGAAAGAAGCACCGGAAAGTTAATTCCTACAGAACGCGCTTCCAGATCAGACAAAATCAGAGTTTGTTTTACAGTAGCTAAAAACAATTTAGTTGAAGCTGGTGATCAAGAACTTTATGTTCAGGTTATCGATCCAAAAAACAATGTTATTGGTGTAAACGAGCAAATTCAATTTGACGATAAAACTTTAAATTACAGTGTAGTCAGTAAGTTTAATTACGAACAAAGAAATTTAAATGTTTGTGAGTTTGTAGGCTCTAATGAAAAAAATGGATTCGAAAAAGGAAGATATGTTGTAAACGTATTTAACAAAAAGGATCTAGTATCAACCTCAGAATTTACACTTAAATAGTCCCCATTATTTAATTAAAAAAAGCCTCAAGATTTCTTGAGGCTTTTTTTATTCAATTAATTCACCGTTAATTAATACCTTATCAATATGGTTATCCCCAAATGCATAAGGTAAATAGTTGTAGTTGTCTACTTTCTTAGTGATAATCAAATTAGCTTTCTTTCCTTTTGTTATGCTACCATACTGATCCTCTATACCCATTGCATAAGCACCATTTATTGTTGCAGCATTTATAGCTTCTTCTGGAGTCATCCTCATTTTTATACATGCAGTACTCACAACAAAGTTCATATTCCCGCTAGGAGTAGATCCAGGGTTATAATCAGAAGCAAGAGCCAGTGGTAATCCAGCATCTATAAGTTGTCTTGCAGGAGTGTATGGAATACTTAAAAAATAAGAGCAAGATGGTAAGGCAACAGGAATAGTATCGCTTCCTTTTAAGGCATCAATATCTTCAGGTTTTAACTCTTCTAAATGATCTACAGATAAGGCATTATGTTTTACGCCAAGTTCAACACCACCAAATGAATTGAATTGGTTTACGTGTATTTTAGGAATAAGATTATATTGTTTCCCGGCTGAAAGAATTCTCTCGGTATCTGCCAAGGAAAAATATCCTTTTTCACAAAATACATCTATATAATCTGCCAATCCATCATTTGCAACCGCAGGTAACATCTTCTCAATAATCAAATCAATATATCGTTTTCTGTCTGACTCATATTCTTTCGGAATAGCATGCGCACCAAGAAATGTTGCTCGAACTTTTAAAGGGAAATGTTGTTTAATTCGTTTTATAACGCGAAGCATTTTTAATTCAGATTCTAAAGATAATCCATATCCAGACTTGATCTCAATAGCACCTGTACCTAATTTCATAACACTTTTAATGCGCTCAATACTTTGATTATACAATTCATCTTCTGAAGTATTTTGAAGTTTCTCGGCTGAATTCAAAATTCCACCACCTCTCTTTGCGATTTCTTCATAACTCAAACCATTTATCCTGTCTACAAATTCTTGTTCTCGGTTGCCTGCGTAAACAATATGAGTATGACTATCGCACCAAGCTGGAAGAACAATTTGACCTGAAGCATCTATAATTTTATCTGCAATAACTCCAACCGTATCTTTCATTTCGCCAAAATCTATTATGGTGTCATTTTCAACTAAAACAAAGGCATTTTCAATAATTGGTAGAATTTTCATGTCTTTCCCAGAAACCTTTCTTATACCGGAATCCCTGATTTGTATAAGCTGCTTAATATTTGTAATTAGTAAGGACATGAAGTAAAATTAATGGTTTTTTATCATAAATGTGTAATTAATTTATATTACATGAAATAGCATCATTATTTGCAAAGATTAGTATTAATAATTAACAAATAAATAAAACTTATTATAACTCTTTTAAATAGCTGATTTTTAAACCTTTTTTACTTTAATTCAGGTATTTTTTAAAGTATATTTGCTTTTAAAATCTGCACGAATGAACAAAGCTATCTATATAGCTACCAGTGAGCCAAATAGTGGAAAATCTTTAGTGACTTTAGGCTTAATGCGAATGCTATTAGGAAGAACTCCAAAAGTTGGTTATTTCAGACCTATAATTGACGACAAAAAAAATGGAGATCAAGATAATCACATAAATACTGTGATTTCACATTTTGATTTGGATATGACTTATGATGAAGCCTATGCACTTACAAGAAGTGAGTTTGTCAATATGAGAAACAATGATGATGATGGACGTATAATCGATATTATTATTGACAAGTATAAGCATTTAGAGGAAAAATCTGATTTTGTATTGGTTGAAGGAACAGATTTTTCAGGAGAAGGATCAGCAATAGAGTTTGATGCCAATATCTTGATTGCAAAAAATTTAGGAATACCTGCGCTTATTGTTACCAGTGGAGTCGACAAGGATATGGATGAGTTTATTGCTGATATTCATATAGCTTACGATTCCTTTATGGATAAGGAGGTTGAAGTTATTGCTATTGTAGCAAATAAGATAATAAAAAAGAATTTAAAAATGGTGAAGGAGGGTATATCCAAAGACTTACCTTCAGATGTAATGGTAAGTGTAATTCCTAGAATAAAATCCTTAATTTATCCTACTTTGTCAGAAATTGTAAATGCTTTAGATGCTAAAGTTTTATTTGGCGAGAATTATTTATATAATCCCATCGAAAGCATTAAAGTTGGAGCAATGCAATTAAGGCACTATTTGCGATACATAGAAAATAATAGTCTTATTATTACTCCAGGTGATAGGGCAGACATTATTTTAGGTGCTCTTCAGGCAAATATTTCAACCAATTATCCAAAAATTGCTGGAATTGTATTAACAGGAAATATTAAACCAGAGAAGCCTATATTAAAATTAGTGGAAGGATTGTCTAGGATAGTTCCAATAGTTTTAACGAAGGAAGAAACTTATAAAATTGCAACAAAAGTTGCTGCTGTCAAACCAAGAATTTATGCAGATAATAAAGAGAAAATAAATAAGTCAATAAGTGCTTTTGAAAAATATGTAGACAGAAAAAAACTGAAGACGAAATTTATTGAGTGTGAAACTGAAGGTATTACTCCAAGAATGTTTCAGTACAATTTATATGAAAGAGCCAAACAAAATAGAAAACATATTGTATTGCCTGAAGGAAATGACGACAGGATTTTAAAAGCTGCTGCTCGACTGTTGGATATGGATATTGTTGACCTTACGATATTAGGTAATCCTAAAAAAATTGAGGAAAAAACTCATAAACTGGACATTAGTTTAAAGAAGGCGAATATTGTAAATCCGTTGGACTCACCAAACTTCAATGATTACGCTGAAACATTTTATGAACTCCGTAAACATAAAAACGTAACAATGGATTTTGCTTTAGATGTCATGACAGACGTTTCCTATTTTGGCACTATGATGGTATATAAAGGTCATGCCGACGGAATGGTTTCGGGAGCAGCACATACTACACAACATACTATTATTCCTGCCTTGCAGTTTGTAAAAACTAAACCAGGAGTGTCTGTAGTTTCTTCTATTTTCTTTATGTGTCTGGAAGATCGTGTATCTGTTTTTGGTGATTGCGCTATCAATCCAAACCCAAATGCAGAACAATTGGCAGAAATTGCAATTTCTTCGGCTGATTCCAGTATTGCATTTGGTATTGAACCAAAAATAGCAATGCTATCTTACTCTTCAGGTTCTTCAGGTAAAGGTGTAGATGTTGAAAAAGTGAGAAGTGCAACTGAAATCGTTAGACAAAAACGTCCGGATTTAAAAGTTGAAGGACCAATTCAATATGACGCTGCTGTAGATATGGGTGTTGGTAAAAGTAAAATGCCAGATTCGGAAGTAGCAGGACAAGCTTCCGTTTTAATTTTCCCTGATCTAAATACCGGAAACAACACTTACAAAGCAGTGCAAAGAGAAACAGGTGCATTAGCTATTGGCCCTATGTTACAAGGCTTGAATAAACCAGTTAATGATTTGAGTCGTGGTTGCACGGTTGAAGATATTTTTAATACGGTAATTATTACCGCAATTCAAGCACAAGGTTTATAAAATGAACATATTAGTAATAAATTTCGGAAGTTCTTCAATTAAGTACCAACTTATAAAAATGCCTAACCAGGATGTGATCTGTTCTGGAATGGTAGAACGAATTGGGTTTGATAATGCAAAAGTGCATTACAAGAGCAAATTGAATGAAATCATAAAAACAGAAAGTATTCCGGATCATAAATCTGGATTTGAAAAGGTTGCTGGAATGTTGATGGATAAGCAAATAGGCGTAATCACAGATGAAAAAGAAATTCATGCAGTAGGCCATAGAGTGGTTCATGGAGGAAGCACCTTTTCTGATATTATAATTATTAATCAATCTGTAAAAGAAAAAATTAAGCAACACTTTGAATTAGCTCCTTTACACAATCCTCCTAATTATGAAGGTATTGTGGTATCGGAAACCATATTTCCATCAGCTAAACAAATTGCCGTTTTCGATACTGCTTTTCATCAAACTATTCCTGTAGAGGCTTACAAATATGCTATTCCTAATAAGTATTTGGATAAGCATAAAATTCGTGCTTATGGATTTCATGGTACAAGCCACAAATATGTTTCTGAAAGAGCAATTGAAATCTTACCAAATAAATCATCTAAACTAATAACTATTCATTTAGGAAATGGTTGTAGCATGACTGCAGTTAAGGATGGAAAAAGCATAGATCATTCTTTAGGGTTTGGAACCATGACAGGTTTGATAATGGGAACCAGATGTGGAGACATAGACCAATCGGTTATTTTTCATATGGTTAACACTTTAGGATATGCTTTAGATGACGTTAATAAAATCCTTCAAAAAGAAAGTGGTATGCTAGGCCTAACAGGTCATAGTGATTTTCGGGATATTGAAAAACAAGCTGAAAAAGGTAATAAGGATTGTGTCTTGGCTTTACAAATGTTTGCATATCGAGTTAAAAAATATATTGGTTCCTACGCATCTGCAATGAATGGTTTGGATGCTATCGTTTTTACAGCAGGCGTTGGAGAAAATTCCATTTTAATTAGGAAAATGATCTGTGAAGAAATGGACTATCTGGGAATTGATATTGACTTAAAAGAAAACGATATTAAAGCGCGTGAAATAATCGATATTTCATCAGATTCTTCAAAAGTAAAAGTTCTTGTCATTCCTACAAATGAAGAGCTGGAAATAGCAAAACAATCATACAAATTACTATCATAACTGCAAACAATTAAAAAA
>CAYTSL010000062.1:0-9136 GCA_964440415.1 uncultured Flavobacteriaceae bacterium | reverse complement strand
GATAGGTACTTTCTGAAACGTTTATTTTGCCAGGCTCGGACATGGACTCCATTCGAGAAGCTACATTTACGGCGTCTCCCCATATATCATAAGCAAACTTTCTGGTCCCCACCACTCCAGCTACCACTGGCCCGGTATTAATGCCTATGCGCACATCTATATTCATGATACCACCTTCCTCGTTTTTTTTGGCATCTTCCATAATTTGGGCTATTTCAAAACCAGCTTGTACCATTTTAAGTTGATGGTCTTCGGTAGGGAATGGCAAGCCACCGGCACACATATAGGCATCCCCTATTGTTTTTATTTTTTCCAGACCATATTTATCCATAACGGCATCAAATTTAGAGAAGAAATAATCCACAGCTTGGACCAGCTCTTCCGGGGATAAGGACTCTGAGTAACGTGTAAACCCTTTAAAATCAGTAAACATAACGGTTACCGATTCAAATTTCTTGGCTTTCACCTTTCCATGTTCCTTTAGTTCCAAGGCAGTTTCATCCGGAAGTATATTCCGCAACAAATTCTCAGATCGGTCTTTCTCTGTTTCAATGATCTTATTGGTTTTCTTCATATAGCGGTATCTTTTATAGGATCCCACGGCGACGACGAAGACCAAAATCAAGGATAAAATGCCCCCGTAGATGACATATTGCTGTCGCTCTACCTGTAATTCGGAGATTTGGTTCTCTTGCTCCAACAAACCAATTTCATCCTCTTTCTTTTCCAGATCAAAATCAAATTGTAATCCTCTGATTTTATCGTCGGTTTCAAGATTGAAGAGCGAGTCCTTATTCGCTATCAGTTTTGTCTGGTATTTAAAAGCGTTGTTAAAATCCCCTTTGTTGGAATAAACCTGTGATAAGCCTTCATAGATGTCTTTTAGTTCAAATTTGGTGCCCATTTCATCGGCTAAAATTTCCGCTTCTTGATAAGATTGAAGGGCTTTTTGGGAATCATTTTTTTGATATACCTTCCCTAATTCGATCAGGGTCTGAACCATTTGTAGCTGTTGGTTGTTCTCTTTTGCATTTTGGTAAGCCTGGTCCAGATAGGATACTGCCTTCGATTTTTCACCCATTTTAAATTCCACTATACCCAATTTGGTAAGGTTGTGAGTATTATCGGCCGTATTTAGAGTTAAAGGCAACGCATCCTGATAGTATTTCAAAGCTTCCTTGTAATTACCCTGAAGCAGATAGATCTCACCTTCACCCATTAAATAAGACGTAGTTATTTGGGGCTCGTTTAAAGCCGGCAAATACTTTGGGATCCGGTTAAAATATTCCAAGGCCTTATCATAGTCCTTGGGAGTGTCACCATATACCCCACCAATATTTAATAAAGCCGAAGCAATACGCAAAGTGTCCTGTATTTTTTCCGCTATACTTAATGATCTCAGATAAAAATCGATTGCCTTTGTATTACTTCCCCGGCTGTAGTATACCGCTCCTAAATTATTTGCCATGTTGGATATACCCTGCGGATCCTCAATGGTTTCAAAAATTTCAAGGGATTTTGTCCAGTGTTCCAGCACCTGCATATAATCTCCCTGATAATAATAAGCCAGCCCAATGTTCTTCTCCGCGTAAGCCTTCCCCTTTAAATATCCCAAAGTATCAGCGAGTTCTTTGGCTTCCCCAGAAAATACCAGAGATCCAGAAATATCTTCATTTTGAAGTATCTCTACACTCAAATTATTGAGGGTAGAGACCATAGCTGTATCCCGCACACCTGATACAATCAGTTGCTTCAGACTATCTATTTGGGGGGTTTGGGCCAATGATGGGTTTGAATGGAGTGTTAATACCATCACCATTAGAGCACCCCAAGAAGACCAAAGCCTTTTATTCATACACTATTATTGTTTAATCACTATAAACCCATCACTTTGACAATTCCCGATACTGGTTTGAACAACATACATTCCTGCATCCAGCGATACCATAGGTATTTCTATCTCCGCCCCATCATCAAAATCATACACATCCACTTCGAATGTACTCATATTCGTTAGCGTAATGTTGGCCGCACCCGAAACCCCATCTTTAGGTTCAAGGTACAAATAATAATCATTAAGCGGCCCAACCGGATTGTTGTAAAATACACAATCATTTTCCAGAGCAGTCTCAGCCATTAAGCTACCGAATTCTTCCACAGTGGTTATTACTGGGGAATTAAAATTCGTTAAGCAGGAGAACTGTATGCCATATTGCCTTGTCGATACATTGCCAAAATTACCCTTAGCGCCTATCCTATAGATCAAGGATGAAACATCTTCATAGACCGCCTCCACATTCACTCTGGGTGCACCGTTGAAAATGGCAGTATATGAATCGTTATATCCATTTATCCTTAACAATCCCTGATCCGGATTTTCAATCACTACTAGTTGTGTGGGTGCTGCACCACCTTCTACAGTGTATTCAGAAGGTAGGTTGATTTCTACATATTCCTGGTACGCAAAGACCCCATCAACATCAAGTATGCCGGCGATCAAATTCCCCACATTCGAAGCCGGAGTATTGGTTTCCCCATTGACCAGGGTTATCGAAAATTCAACATAAGGCTCCGGAACCGCTTCTGTAATGGTAAACGATGCCGCAGGTCTGAATTGTTTCCGATCGTCGGAACCTGAAGGGAAACTATTTTGGTCAAGGGTGAACCCATTGACATTGCCCCTAGTTTGTATAGTCACCAAGGCATCCAAATCTTTACCTGAACCTAAGGCAACATCTTCATAGCGGTAGTACCCAAAAAATTCATCATAAACATAATTACTGAAATCGAGAATTAAGGCATCACCGCAGGGTGTAACACTCACGACACCAGTGCTGCTGCAAGTGGTACCATCAAAAACAACATAATTTTCCAGGCCATCGTCCTGGATCTTGATGGAATAGGTGTTCTGGAGCAATGCAACAGGAACTCCTTCATCATCAACAGGTCCAGCTTCGGTAATTTCGTACTCCTTATCATTGACCACCACCACATAAGATATGCCATTGGGAAAAATAGTTCCTAAGGAATCATTGTAAGGCGGATTTTCATAGATTCCTGTAATCGTTGACTCGATTAGATCGGGTGTGAGCAGATCCCCTTCCCGAATCTCTACATCATCAATGCAAGCGTTCAAAATCGCCTTATCAATTGTCAATGTACCATGGTCATCACCGTATACTATCGAATAGTTTTCCGGTTTATCAACGCGAATAAAATATTCCCCTACGTCAAGTGGATCCCCAAGTTCAATTCTAGTCCTAGGCACTTCTTCATCATTGACGTCTTCAAAATAATTTGGAATAATACCTCCTGGAAAAATGGTCCCTTGGGTATCTCCCCCAACTAATCCGTCGATATTGGTGTTAAAACTGACCCCTACCGTATTTTCACCATAAAGCACCGGTGCAGACTGTTGAATCTCTATTAACAGTGTTTTGGGTGCTACATTTAATACGCCAATGGCCTCGCCAAAATCGAGTATATAATTTTGCGGATCGCTGATCTTTATAAAATAGAGACCAGCAGGCAAAATAAGACCCACTTCATCTGCGTCATCTATAAAAAATTGTTCGAACGTATTTATATCCTCAAAATAATAAGGTATCACTATTGAACAAGATTCATCCTCCGGAACACAATCAGGGTCAGCGAAAACAGTTTCGACCGTTTCATTATAAACAAAGTCAGAGTCACCATCTATACCAAAGACTAGTTCTGGTGGACAAACTTCGCATCCATCCAGCGGTACTGGAGAAATAAGGGAATTGATCACTTCCGTAGTAATGCCTACACCATAATCAATCTCTATATCGGGAGTTTGTACCGACAGATTAGCAGCTTCCACACTAAGTCTGGCAAGACCATAGGTGATATTAAAATTGGCCGCTATTGGTGCCAAAAAGGCTCCGGGATAGGAGTAATTTACTTCCTCTCCGATAGTAACATCGAGCCCGGTGATCAAGTTCAAGGAATAGAATGTAGTAATAGGAACCTGATCTTCATCAGGTGAATCATCCAAAAGATCGACGATCGTAAACACTTCATTATAATCATTCTCGTCATCGTCACCACCCAAACCACTGCCATTGACTACTGCTTTGAATCGGTTGTTAAAGGATACATTTCCTGTGAGCAAATCTTGTCCATTAACCACGGCCTTAAATCTGTTTATCTCCGCGTTTACCACGGCCTTAAATCGATTGGTCAAATAATCATCAAATAATTCCACATCGAGATCGATCAAATTCATATCATTGACGACTGCTTTGAACCTGTTTATAATCGTATTTTCCGTGGCCATCCAACTGCCTCCATTTAATAATTCAAGATATTCTTCGGTATTAACAACTGCTTTGAACCTGTTGATAAAGGCGAGCGTATTGGTTGGATAGAAATCCCCGTCATGAGCTGTTTTTATGGCGTCAAGAAGCGCAAGGTCTGTAATGGGTTCTTCCCCACCTTCGTCGTCAATGAATAGGTATTCCAACTCCAGTTGTACGGCATCACCATATACAATTGAAGCATCCAGAGGCCTAATTATGAGATCTTTTTTGTTCACTTTGAACGGTCCCGTCTTAAAGTTAATTTGATAGGCTGCAATAGCCTCTGGGCTAAGTTCCGTGGTTCCTTCAGGGAAATCGAAACTAGGGAATATGAGGTAGTTGTTCGTATCGGGATAGGGGCCAATAGCCGCCGGTGCCGCTAGTTGTACATTGGGCAGAGCAGGTAGATTTAATTCTTCCAAAACCTCTGCCAAGGTCATACCCTCGGGAATACCTTCCTCATAGGGTTCCGGGAGGCCCTCAATCCGATAAGTAAAGTCATAGGGTTCCCCAAACTTTATTTCCAAACCATCTGCAATGATGTTCAAGGCAATTTTACCATCTGGTAAGAAGGTCAGGCCGTTCGACGCACCTCCTCCCGGTGAGGCATTGGTAATCACCTGCAACTCCGGATTACCAGAGAATGTCCCTACAATAGCCTGGATTTGGGTATCGGTATTCCCTTCCAGGATTTGCAGTTCCTCATTATCAAAAACTACTACGGGCGGCACGTCTACTGGGAAATACTCCCCGGCAATGGTAACCGTAAAGGGTTCTTCGCTGGGCGTCTTTCCATCTTCCACCGTTAAACCGGTAACCACTGGAGTCTGCGCCGCGATAATTTTAAAGGCCATGTTCGCATTGATCAATCCGAATCCGGCCTGGTCAGGATTACTCGAGGGCTTTGTGGTAGCCTTAAATATATTGAGCACCTGATTGGCCGAAGGGTTCGTATTACCAGCTGCAGAAAATTGTTCTGTTGGTAAACCTTCAGGATACCATTCCGGTATAGCCGACATCATTAAGGCAAATGCAGCTGCGGCATGTGGTGCCGCCGCAGAGGTGCCAATAAAGTTGAGAAGGTCGTTCCCATCATCGATTAGCTGACCAACAGTATCTGAAGTAGTATCAACGACATCAGGTGCCGAGATGTCTACCTCCAACAATTGATTATTCTCTAAAATTCCAGCATAGGAAGAAAATGCCTGGGATTCAGGATCCTCATTCTGGGCCACCCTGTAATCAACTGCGCCAACCGTGATCACTTCCAGGGTCATTGCCTTGCCACTAACCGTAGGTGCACCGTCAAAATATTCCAAAAATTCTATTCCATTGGAACCAGCATCAGAGGTTGTTCTAAATGCGATGTACCTGAATGCCAGGCCCTCGGGTGCCGGTCCATCGGCACTGGTAATCATAATATTTGCAAAGCCTGTGCCTGTGGCCTGAAAAACCAGAACCTCAGCAGCATCGCCCTTAATATTTTCTCTGTTATTATCTCTGTTATTACCGACTATCAAATTGCCATCCTCATCTGCCAAATAGATGTCTAAATCGGTGGTAGCCCCCTCGCTATTGTCTTGGGAAGCCAGCCCTTCGGCCCATTGCAACACAATCATATAAGTTCCGGGCACTACGCTGATACTTTGTCGATCATCTTCAGCCAATAAATCCTCATTGAAATCATGTGCTCGTGCCAAACTTCCATCAGGAAGAAAATTGGTGAGCGGCGTAGCGGCCGTATTTCTAAATTTACTTTGATAGGCTTTATTGCCAAAATTGCCTGCAGAGGTAAAATAGAAATTACCATCATTTTCTTCCCCTTCTTCTATTTTGGTAAATTCACGTATAGCTTTGGCAATTTGCCCTTCCCCAAAAAAAGGTTCCAATGGGTAGGTAACGTCATCGGCGATTATCGTACAGCCTGCATCTGCCAAATCTTTAATAGACAAGGCAAAATCCCTAGGGGACAATACCCCGGTGCTAAACGCCAATTCAGCCCCCGGAGCTACATCGTGAACGATTTGTAACATGGCATTCCCTTCGTCCGACCCCTCGCCATAAGGGTATTCTTTAATGACATCCACGGGGGTTGTATAACCATTGGGATTGCTTATTCCCGGGAGATCTCCTTGTATTACATCAACCGTTGCCTTTGAATTACCCGTAAAAGGCCTAGTATCATAACTATCAGATAAAATCCCCACTTTAATTCCCGAACCATCTACAAACTTTGGTGTGCCATCTTCTTCCCGGCTTTCTACATAAGATTCACGAACCACATCGGTGAACATGGCCTCATCGCCTTGGGACCGTGCAACCTCGATAAATTCAACGTCCACCATACTTTCCAACTGTATAGGACGATATAAAGGCCGGAAAAAGTTGATGTCAGCTACCTCGTTTAAATATAAAAGAGGATCATCTCCTACTATATCCAATAATCGATTTATAGGGAAAAATACATCAATGGTTGCCAAATTTTCCGAAATTATCCTATTGGGATCCACTACAAAATCGGTCATCATGGCATCTACATCATAAACCCTACCAAAAGTACTTTGCAAAATACCTATGACCGTTGCCACATTGCCATCAGTTGGTACCACTTCCAAGAGTACTTCTTCTGTGTTATTGATTTGATATACAATTTCAGAAGGCTCTTCCCCGGCATTCCCCGCTGCTAAAGAAGTTAATTCCAAGCCTATTGGTTCTTCAGATTTTCCACCTTCCTGCCCATAAACGGGAATTATCACTGATGGCTCTGGACACATGGCCGAATTACTATTGGCCTTCGATTTTTTGGTTTTACCTCCGGGATTTTTAAGGGTCCATTGCACAAATTGCTTATCGTAGAATTCCACAAAAAAGGCATTTTCTACAACACCGGGTTGAAATCGGTTGATTGCAAATTTAGTACGTCTGCGCCCACCCCATTTGGTCTTTTTCTTGATTACCACTTTACTATGCCCTCTTGGCACCTTAATCACTTTGTCATTAGGGTTATTGTAACTAAAATTAACGCGGTACATGCCATTGCCCATATCCTGCTTACAAGAGCTGATGGTGATATCCTGATTTTTTTTGGGTTTTTTCCATTTTCCTTTACCCTTTTGGGCAAGTCCCGTGCCCGCGATGCCTACAAGGAGCAACAGTAGCAACATCTTACGCGCAAGGTTTAAAATACCAGTGAGAAACGATTTTTTGGTTGGGGTTATTAGAGGGTAGTTTTTTTTCATTTGTGGGTCTATTATTATGTTCTTATCAATTTGTTATCAAAACCCCTAATCAGGGATAATCCAATAAAATGACCTACCGACAAGGTAGATTGATTGATCTTTATTACGTTGTTCAGTGATCTAATTTCTCTTCAATTTTGTTAATATGGTTGCATTGCAACCAATATTTGTTTTCATTTTAAATTACTTTCAATACGCTAATGCAATGATATTGTTATCATCAATTAATACAAGGGGGGGACTTTTATACTATTCTTATCATAAAAAGTCAGCGGGGAGGTGACTTAACATAAGTAAAGTCATATGATTATTCCTTCAAAAACCGCAAATAACAATTAGCTATAAAAGAGCGGCTTTTAATGAATATATCTGTTCATAAAATTCGGGGAGAATCAATACTAATTAAATTTACTGATAATAAATCTATTTTTTTTAATAAATCTCTAATATTACGACGTATGGGGAAAGAATGTAGGTGGTTTCGTATAACATTATGCCTTTTTTGTAAGTATTTTAGGAATTGGTAATGCCTAAGATCTTATTTTTTGCCATTTTTGTTATAAATATGAAGTGGCTACTGTGATTTATTACTTTTTTATTATGCGCTTCTGAATTTCTAAACCATCTACGGTCTCATGTGAGCTTGGGGCTGATTTCCAAGTATTGAAATCCAGGATAATTATATTTTGATCTTGTGCTCAATAATCTGTTTCATGCTCACTCCTTGATAGTTGCGTTTCACAAAATCCAATGCAAGATCCAATATCTCTCCCATGGTCTTGCATTTCTTGAATTTAGTATCTTTTGTCAATTCGAAAATTTGTGTTTTTAGCAATTCAATATTTGCCTCTATTGATATATTATCTTTTTTACAGATTTCACATAGGAGCTTAATACGGTCGCCCGAACTTAGAATACGTTTGGCAATGATCGAGCGTTCCTCTAATTTATATTGATCAACAGAATGTTTCAATAATTTACTTCTAACCAGTTCGACCATTAAATAATTCTCTTTGAAAAACTGCGGGCGATACACTTTTAGCTTTCCTTCAAAACTCTGTTGATCAAAATCTATGGCCCTTATCTTATAAACCACCTGGTCAAAGTCATGGGTTGTTACAATGACGTAATTATAGGATCGCATATCACCCAATAATCGAATCATGCTCCGTTCATTGAATTTCACGAATTCTTTCGCCAATTGTGCTTTCTCTGATTCCGTACATTTGGGAAGCATCTCCTTAATAAAAAAATCCCCTGGAATCCCAGCAATATGTTCCTCAATCAAGGTATCCTTATAAACCAAAAAGTTCAGGTTATAAGGTGACAACATATGTTCCAATTCAAGCCCATAAACACGTGAAGCATCCGTTTTTTTTACATAGAAATATATAAAATTATCGTTGAGTATATTTCTGATCTTAATTCGAAAAGGCTTTGAATTACCGAAGGTGCAATAATCAATGGCATCAACATTCAAATATTGATCTATATGATCGCTACCATCTGAATGTAGTATTGAATATACCCTTTTAAGGCTTGTATCAATTTCTTGTCGTTCAAACTCATTGT